>CAMTYI010000205.1:0-9515 GCA_947085925.1 uncultured Gammaproteobacteria bacterium | reverse complement strand
TACGCCCCGATCCGCTGCGTGAACGGCCTCCCGAACTGGGGGGTTGCTTAAAACCAAAAGCGGACAGTTGATGTGCTACATAACCGGACAGGTCTATTTGTTGCTAACACAGGCCTATTCTCCACATGCGGCGCAAATGCCGCTTGCGGAGATGGAGGGGGCGAATCAGGATCGTGTTCGCGCGCGGTATGACCACCCCAATCCCAGCAGCGCCACACCGAACAGTGCAAACGTCGAGGGTTCGGGAATCTGCGCCGTTTTGAATAAGAAACTTGGCCCCAGAATCGCGCCAAAGCCACTCAGGGACTGCACCGTAGGAAACAGCAGGCCGCTGGTTTGCTGGCTGCTGATGCGGGGATCAATGAACTCGATCTCGGGAGCGAAGACACGGATGGGGGTGTGGCCAATGCCGATAAATATATCCCGGTCATTCGGGTCGGGGTCCAGCGTGCCACCGCCTTGTATGCCCAGATACAACGCGCCGATGACGTAGCTTTGTCCCGGCGTCAACTGGACGGGCGCGGTCAGATCGACATAGCGGAAGTTCCCGACCTTGGTGGTTCCCGCGCCTTCGGGAACCGTCAGGGAGGCCAGCAGGTTTGCGGAATCGGTCCATAGACCGACCGTGTGAGGATCAACCAGGCCATCGGCATCGCCATCAAAAATTCCCAACGCGGTAACGGAGATCGGCGCAGTCACCCTGAATTCCCAACCCTGGGTTTGAGTTTGATTATTCATGCTGTTGCCGGCATTCGCTACATCGACGGCCGCGATCGGCATGGCGAGTGCCGGTGCCGATAACAGGATGGCTGAGGCGAGAACCAGGCTCCCGAAGGCAAATCTTATTTCCATTTTTTGTGCTCCTTCTTGTTGTGCAGTCTTTACCAAAATACGCATCTGAAATTCGAAACCTCGCGATTGTAATCGTATGCCTGCTTCCGCGCTACCGCAACCCGAATATCGCTATGCGCTGGCGGCTCATTGCACGAACAGCGTACCTTGATGATCCAGAATAATCCACTGGCCGTTGCCGGTGTACTGCAAATCCACCGCCGAGTACTGGCCGCCGCTGAGGGCGCCGCCGGTGCCGACCGTGGTGGTCAGCACATGAGCCTGTGCCACCGAGATGTACAGGCTAGAGGCGTCGTCGGCAGCGAAGATACGGCTGCCATCGGCAGACGAAGCCAGCGCCTGCCAGTTCTGGCTTAGCGCCGGCGTCCGGATCCAGGTGACTCCGGAATCGGTCGAGGTGAAAATCCCTCGGCCAGTGCCAGTGAAACCGGTGGCTGCCACCAGCCGGTTGCCGTCGGTCGACGAGGCCACCGCCCACCACAGATCGGTCGCGCTGGGGCCGGCATTGCGCGCGATCCAAGTGACTCCCGCATCGCTGGAGGTGTGGAGCTGGCCAGAGAGGGCCGCCGCCACGAGCTTGTTACCGTCGGCCGACGAGGCCACGCTCCGCCATACCTGGGTGCTGGCGCGCGCCATCCAGGTCACACCGGCGTCGCTGGAGGTGTAGAGCAAACCGCCCGCGCCACCCAGGCCACTGTCCGCCGCCACCAGCCGCATGCCGTCGGCCGACGAGGCCAGGCTGGCCCACTGCCGTGGTGATTCGCGCGCGATCCAGGTGACCCCCGCATCGTCGGAGGTGTAGAGCTGGCCGCCCGCACCGCCGGGGCCAACGTCCGCCGCCACCAGCCGGGCGCCGTTGGCCGACGAGGCCACGGCAGACCAGTTGAGGGATGGCCCACGGGCCGTCCAGGTGGCGCCGCCGTTGCTGGAGGTGTAGATGCGACCGGTGCCGGTGATGGCTCCAATCTCGTCATTGTGCGCCGCCACCAGCTTCAGGCCGTCAGCCGAAGAAGCCACGGCGATCCATCGGGCGGGCGACGGCAGGCTTGTCTGTACGGTCCAGGTGGCGCCGCCGTCGCTGGAGATCTTCACGGATCTGCTTCTGCTACTATCGCCGGTGATCAGCCGCAGGCCATCGGCTGAGGCGGCCAGGACACGGTGGGTGTGCGTTGTCTCGCGACCCCACGTCGCCCCCACCGAGGCCAGGCTGACCGCCGCCGCCCCGAGGCTGCTGGTGACGATGGACTGGCCGGCGTTCTGCACCAACTGCCAGCCGGCGGCACCGGCGCCGACCACGTGCAGCGTGTCATTAACGGCGGGGTTGACCGGCAGTGTCAGCACCAGCGGTGTGGTGACCGACAGCGCCGTGTAGCCCTGGTTGGGCAGCGTTTGCAGCGGGCCGCTGCTGACGCCCGTCCAGAGCTGGCTGTTGCACACGTAGCGGGTGCTGGTGACCTCGGCGGCATCGAGCACACCACTGTTGTTGCTGTCCAGCCCGGAGCTTACCCTGGAGCCGCCACTGGGGCAGTTGGCGCCGACCAGCTCGGCGACGATGGTTAGCAGGGTGCCCAGGCCATTGTTGCCATTGGCGCCATTGCAGACATAGCTCGATGAGATGATCTCCGTTTCATCCAGCACGTTGTTGCCGTTGCTATCCAGGCCCACGCTCACCTTATGTCCGCCCGCACTGCAGTTGGCGCCTGCTGCCTCGGGTGTCGTTGTGGCCATTGGCCTGTTGCCGTTGGCGCCGTGGCAGACGACTTGGGTAGCGGTCACTTCGGCCGCATCAAGCACGCCGTTGGCATCCTTATCGATCCCCGCATCGACCGAGATGCCGCCATTGGGGCAGACGCTGACGGGTGCGGTCTGGCGGATGGCGGTTGCCACCAAGCCTGTCTCGGTTGCCGTCGGTGGATTATCGCTCCCCCCGCCACAACCGCCAAGAAGTGCTGCGGCCAGCACGCCCACCCACACTCTCATCGGCAGGATGCCCACTGACATCAATACATCCATAAGGTATAAGGGTAAGGTAGTCATGTAATGTCGCGCATTGAGCGCGGTCGAAGCGTGCGCTATAGGCGAAGCATCCCGGGCATTTTTCTGGATTTTACGCATCGTCTTTTCCGTATAATAGTTGTGCGGTGCAGCAAGACGCCTGATCGCGGGGGAATTGAACAGATCATTGTTGACTGGAAAACCGGTATGGTATCTATACCTTGTGCCAGCGCCTAGTGCTAACCTGGGGGGCTGTGCAACTTTTCCTGTCAAAAGCTGCATGCATTTTGGACGACGGATTTTCTTTAGCGTGGATGATGGGCGATGCCACTGGATTCAGCAGCAATAACTATGATTAGTGCAGGGCTTGACGCAGCCGCGATGCTGGCGCACCCCGATTTCAGGTCGGTGGTTCATGGTTATACCGGGCAATTGCTGGCCATGCGGCGCGGCGAGCGCTTGCTCAATAAATTGTTGGCGCAGCGTGAACGTGAAATGATCGGTTTCCTGATCCTGGTTGAACATTACGCGACCCGCGAAGGCAAACCACCGCTCACGATGAACCGTTTGATGGCGTCCGGCTTCGGCAGTCCGCGACGGATTGCCGGTTTCGTGCAACTCTTGCGATTGGCTGGTTTGGTGCAAAACGTCGCCGATCCAGCGGATGGGCGGCGGCGAATCTTGACGCCTACGGAGCGCTTGATTTCCCACCACCAGAATTGGACGCTGGCGGCCTTGCGCCAGCTTGATCGTTTTTTAGGGCAGCCGATGCTGGAGGCGGTGCTCTACCGCTATCCCGATTACCACGCCATTGCCTGTTGCCTTGGTGCCGAAGAGATACTTCAGGGCAAGGCGTTTACCATAGGACATCACCCCTTGGTCGATTTCCTGACGCCGTATCGCGGCGGCCACCTCATCGCCGCAAGCTTGGCGCATGCCGCCTGTGCCGATGGTCGGCAGATGAATCCTGTGGGACTGTCGTATGGCCGCCTGGCGCGCCGGCTGGGCGTGTCCCGCAGCCATGTCATGAATGTCTTTAACGCAGCCGAAGCAAGCGGCTTACTAACCTGCCGTCAAGCAGGGAGCGTGATTCGCTTGTCGCCACAAAGCGAACGAGACCTGCGGCATTATTTCGCTTATGAGCTGGCCTTTATCGCACGTCATACCGTGGCAGCCTTGCATGTGCTCGCGGCAGAGGGTGATTCAGGGGTAATCCAGCAAGCGTAGAGCATGCGCTGTGCGCACGAAATGGGTGTGGCATGCTACGAAATCCATGGGAGAAACATATGAGCAGTATTCGTGCTGCGCAGGATTAACCTAAAATTCCCAACGCGGTAACGGCGATCGGCATGGCGAGTGCGGGTGTCGACAACAGGGGGGCCGAGGCGAGAACCAGGCTCCCGAAAGCAAATCTTATTTCCATTTTTTGTGCTCCTTCTTGTTGTGTAGTCTTTACCAAAGTGCGTATATGCAATTCGGCGCGTTGGGTTGTCTTTATGCGCACACGGCTCATTGTACGAACAGCGTGCCCTGATGATCCAGAATAATCCACTGCCCGTTGCCGGTGTACTGCAAATCCACCGCCGAATACTGGCCACCGCTGAGTGCGCCGCCGGTGCCGACCGTGGTGGTCGGCACATGGGCCTGGGCCACCGAGATGGTCAGCTCGAGGTTTGCGGTCGCGAAGATACGGCTGCCGTCGGCAGAAGAAGCCAGCGCATGCCAGCGCCTGCTTAGCGCTGGCGTCCGGGTCCATGTGGCACCCGAATCGGTCGAGACGAAGATCCCGCGGCCAGGGACAATCAAACCGGTGGCCGCCACCAGCCGGTTGCCATCGGCCGACGAGGCCACCGCCCACCACGGCTCAACCGCGCTGAGGCCAGCGTTGCGCGCGGTCCAGGTGACTCCCGCGTCGCTGGAGGTGTGGAGTTGGCCGCCGTAGGCTGCGGCCACGAGCTTGTTGCCGTCGGCCGACGAGGCCACGCTCCGCCATACCTGGGCGCTGGCGCGTGCCACCCAAGTCAGCCCGGCATCGCTGGAGGTGTAGAGAAAACCGGCCCCGCCGCTGGGGCCACTGTCTGCCGCCACCAAGCGCATGCCGTCGGCCGACGAGGCGAGACTGGTCCACTTCCGTGCCGATTCACGTGCGACCCAGGTGACCCCCGCATCGCTGGAGGTGTAGATCTGGCCGCCCAAACCGTCGGGACCATAGTCCGTCGCCACCAGCCGGACGCCGTCGGCCGACGAGGACAGGGCATTCCAGTTGCGGGCCGTCCCGCGCACGATCCAGGTGGTGCCGCCGTCGCCGGAGGTGTAGATGTGGCCGGTGACACCGAACTGGTCGTTGTTCGCCGCCACCAGTTTCAGGCCGTCGGCCGAAGACGCCACGGCGAGCCAATTGGCGAGTGGCATCTGGCTCGTCGGTACTGCGGCCCAGGTGGCGCCGCCGTCGCTGGAGATTTTCACGGTGCTTGAGTTCTCGCCGGAGATCAGCCGCAGGCCATCGGCTGAGGCGGCCACGACGAGGTGAGATCTCGATGTCTCACGAACCCACGTCGCCCCCACCGAGGCCAGGCTGACCGCCGCCGCTCCGAGGCTGCTGGTAACGATGGATTGGCTGGCGTTCTGTGCCAACTGCCAGCCGGCGGCACCCGCGCCGACTACATGCAGCGTGTCATTAACGGCGGGGTTGGCTGGCAGTGTCAGCACCAGCGGTGTGGTGACCGACAGCGCCGTGTAGCCCTGGTTGGACAGCGTTTGCACCGGGCCGCTGCTGACACCCGTCCAGAGTCGGCCGCTGTTGCACACGTAACGGGTGCTGGTGACCTCGGCGGCATCAAGCGCGCCACTGTTGTCAGTGTCCAGCCCGGAGCTTACCCTGGAGCCGCCACTGGGGCAGTTGGCCCCGGCCAGCTCGGCGACGATGGCTAACAGGGGATTCGGGCCATTGCTGTTATTACAGACATAGACGCTGGAGCTTATCTCACCGGGTTCCAGCGTGCCGTTGCGGTTCGCATCCACCCCGGCGCTGACTTTGGAGCCACCGTTGGCACAATTGGCGCCCGCAGGCTCGGTGGTCGTGCTTGACAGGGTGCCTACCACGCCGTTGTTGCTATTGGCACCATTGCAGACATAGTTTGATGAGATGATCTCAGCTTCATCCAGCACGCTGTTGCCGTTACCATCCAGGCCGACGCTCACTTTATTGCCGCCAGCACTGCAATGGACGCCCACCGCCTCGGGTGTCGTCGTGACCATGGCGTTGTTGCCGTTGACGCCGTGGCAGGCATATTGGGTAGAGTTTACTTCGGTCGCATCGAGCACGCCGTTGGCATTCTTGTCGATCCCCGCATCGACCGAGATGCCGCCACGGGGGCAGGCGCTGGCGGGTGCCGTCTGACGGATGGCGGTTGCCACCAAGCCTGTCTCGGTTGCCGCCGGTGGATTATCGCTACCCCCGCCACAACCGCCAAGGAGTACTGCGGCCAGTATGCCCACATACACCCTTTTTTGCAGGGACATCAACGCGCCAATAGAGTGGCTGGCAGGCATACGGTTACGATTTATAGGGCGGGACATTACTGCTATTCCTCTGAAGAGTTCGGCGAAACTGGTGGACGGATAAGTTGTCGGGCTATACCCAAATACCATTTTTCGGCATTTTAACAATGCTATGGCTTATCAATTTGGCAAAGTTAAACCAATGCCCAATGCTGGAATGCGTTGCATATTCAGGATCGAGCTTTTACATTATTCAAAAGCCCTGTCGCTTCGCCACCGAACTTTAATCTTTAAGCGTCTTCTACCCATGCGTCACACCTCTGAATTCGATAGCGCCCCGGCTCTACCGCCCTGGTTGCGGAACTGTCCCTCCTCGTGGAACGCCGAAACCCTGGATCGTGATACGTTGCGAACGTGCGCGCGTGCGATGCGGCAACATCCCCGGTTCGATCAGGCACAACGCCGCTTTGCCGGGAATATGCTCGAAGCATTCGAGAATCACCAGCCGCTGAATCGCTTGCTGCGTGGAGAGAACGAGCTGGCGTTTCTGGCGTTCGTGTTGTCGCTGCACCACGGGCGCGACAGCACTGACCCGGAATCCGGCGCCACTTATTCACGGGTCATTGAGTTGTTTGGCTTGCTCAAGCTCGGCAGCCCGACTTTGGTCAAGGCCTTGCTGGCCTTGACCAGGTTGCGCGGCCAGTTACAGATCGAGCCGGTGATCGGGAGTCGGACCAAACTGCTGATCCCCACTGAAAAGTTGCTCAACACTTTACAAGTCTGGCTTCATGCCAACCTCGGTGCGGTGGAGTTGATCGTGCCGCTACCAGAGACAGCAACCGAACTGGCCGCCAGGCCGGAGATGCTGTATCAAATCTTCAGCTACGCTGTGAGTGCTTACGTCCACAATCAATTCTTTCTATCCGAAGATTTTCCGCCAGTCAGAGCCTTCATGGCGCGCAACCACGGCTATCTGATTTTGATGGCGCTGATCGCCAGCGCCGAGCGGACGCCTGATGGCCGCGTCATCGCCTCGACACCCTCCGCAGAACTGGCTCGGCGCTTGTCGGTATCGCGTGGCACGGTGCGTAACATGCTGAATCAAGCGCAGCACCACGGTTGGGTGGCTTCGATCTCGCGCGGCTCGTATGAGGTACAACTCAGCCCCGAATTCGCCGAACTCTGCAACGACTGGATGTCGATGGAATTGACCTGGATGGGCGGTGTGGCAGGAACAGCCTGGGAGGCATTGCGCTGACTCAAAGGGTTCATCGTAACGTTAGGGGGTTACGTGCGCACCGCAGCCTGTTAACGCTGCAACATAAAAGTTTCATATTCCAGACGGTCCAGTTTGCGTGAGAGGATGGCAAGGCCGAGGACGCTGGTGAGCGCTACGGCTATGGCGAAACCGTAGCCGTAGAAAGAGGGTCCCAGGTACTGGGTCGCGAGGGTCGCGCCGATATTGATCGCAGCGAAGAAAATACTCAGGGCAAACACGATGCGACGTTTGTCCAGGTAAAAAAGACGTTCATGATCGCCAGCAGTACGACCTGCATGCCCACGGCGGCGACGTCGATATAAAACAGGTGGATGTAAAGCGGGGAGATGCCGATGGCTTGCAGGATGATCGGACCGCTCAGCGCGGTAGATTGGGCTGAATTAAATGAAGCCCAACAATCGAGGGCGATGATGTTTGAGTGTGGATGGTGAATTTTTATTTTGATTGTGGATCACGAGATATGTGTCGTGCCGGACATTCTAACCTGCCGGACTTCAACCTCAGGGCAATAGGCTGAGCTGATAACCCCAACCTATTACGGTCATGACGATTTACGCTGGGTTTCGTTCTTCAGCCCAGCCTGCCGGGGAAAAAGTTCCCATCAGTTGTCCCATGTTGACCGGGGTATCCGGCTGGAGGGTCGCAGCAAAATCGACGCAATCCGCACCAAACAGCACGATCACCGTCGAGCCCATATTGAAGCGCCCCATCTCCGCGCCGTGCTCCAGCATGATGGGGGAATCCCGGTAGTCCCAGGCCTGCGGGGTAGTGCTGGGATGGGGGTTGATCAGGCCCGACCATACAGTCTCAATGCCCGCGACGAACAGCGCGCCGACAAGAATCAGCGCCATCGGCCCGGCAGGGGTGTCAAAGATCGTGACCAGTCGCTCGTTGCGTGCGAACAGGCCCGGCACATAGCGTGTGGTGCGTGGGTTGACGCTGAACAGACGGCCAGGGATATACGCCATCTCCTGCAAACGCCCCGTCAGCGGCATGTGGATGCGGTGGTAGTCCTTGGGGGAGAGATAAATTGTGGCGTAGCACCCGCCCGCGAACAGGGCCGCCCGCTCCGGGGAGCCACCCAGCAGGGTTTCCAGGCTGTAATCGTGTCCTTTGGCCTGGAAGATGCGTCCATCCACGATATCACCGGCCTGGCTCACCGCGCCATCAACCGGGCAGGCAATGTCACCTGGGCCGTGTACTATTGGGCGTGCTCCAGGCTTCAGGGCGCGGGTGAAAAACGTGTTGAAGTCCGGGTAGGCAAGCGGGTCGGACTCCAGAGCGATGCCCATGTCCACCTGGTAACGCTTGATAAACCACCTGATCTGCCATTTTTTCCAGACGGGCAAGCGCGCGCGCGTCAGGATATACATGAGCTGCGTCAACCAATGGTGCGGCAGAGGGTATTGGGTGATCAGGGTTTTCAGGTGGTCAGGGAGCGAAGAGGACGTAATCGGCGAATCGGCCATGCGGAAAATGAGTCCCTGTTTTGTAGTAAAACGCGCCATTTTACCAAAAATGACCGGCTTTGGGCAGCGTCGCGTGGTATTTAATCGAGGTGGTTGCTAGAATTTGAAGATGGATGAGGAACTTGACACATTGTCTGCACAGGTTGGCGATGCCTTGCGGCGCCATGGCTTCATGCTTGCAACTGCCGAGTCCTGCACGGGTGGCTGGGTGGCACAGGCCATGACGGCGGTGGCGGGCAGCTCGCGGTGGTTTGAGCGCGGCTTCGTCACCTACACCAATATCGCCAAGCAGGAGATGCTGAGCGTGCGTGCCGCCACCCTGGCCGAATTTGGCGCGGTCAGTGAGCAGACAGTGCGCGAGATGGCCCAGGGGGCACTCAACAACAGCCATGCCCAGATCAGCCTTGCCATCAGCGGTA
>CAMTYI010000204.1:0-6259 GCA_947085925.1 uncultured Gammaproteobacteria bacterium | reverse complement strand
CCCCCCCCTGTGGAAGGCCACTATAAAACCGGACAGATCATGTGCTACAACTTAGGACAGTTTACTTGCTCGCTACACTACCTTGACAAACACCGTATAATGGTGTTTTTTGGCGTCTTTTTCTGGTCTTCCTTGCTTACTGTATCCCACTTTTTGGAAATGTAAATCCGCTACGTTGACCGACTGAAAACTGCGGCAACAACACGCACTGCTGATAACGCCATAGCATCACCCCTACGCCACTCTCGCCGCCTGACTATCATCAACGGCATCCTCCGACCCAAAGCACTTCGCATAGTCACGACAGACTCCACAACTGGGCGCCTTGCAGACATGCACGCCGATGCGTTCACATAGCTGTTTGTAGAAGAATTTTTTCCACTTCATGTTGGCGGTGTTTTTTGCGTAAAGGGCGTTGAAGTTTTTTTCAAGAATGTCGGAAAGCGCCTGGCGATTGGGCAGACCGAGATCTTGCCATAGATGGTTGTTACCCAGACAGGCGGTGGCGATGGCGCGGGCCAGCCACTCTGTTTCGTTGTTAATATTGCTGCGGTGTTCCAGAAGTAGTTGCAGCAAGTCCTCAAACTCATCCCCACGTAGGGAGGCGTCCCCTGAACTGGATTGATTACCAGCCACTGTTTCAAACAACTTTTCTCGCGCACCGGGGAAATAATGGTCGAGAAGCGTGGCGAACTGATTCTGGTCCAGCCCCATAGAAGGGGATGACACAGGCTCACGGCCCGAGTATGCCGCATAAAGGGGCGCAATACCTGCCGCAAAAACCTTGGTCATGGTGTCCGAAGGGAGCTTGGCATACGCCATCAGCCAATCTTGGTTGAGGATTTTTGGATAGTCCATTGGACACCTCCCGTTTCAGCCCTCGGACATCGGGGCATGGGTATAGCATTTCTTCGGGCAAATTTTGGCGCATGCCTCGCAGCCGACGCAGTTCATCTGATTGGCGATGGTCATGACCTTTTTTTCGTACTCTTCGTCTTCATCAGAGTCAGCCTCCATGACCACGTGTTCGCCTGCGTCGTTGATGCCCACAAGTTGCAGCACATCCCTGCCGCACACCTTGAAACAGCGACCGCAACCAATGCACTTCTCCTCGCTGATTTCCTGGACGAACTTGGGCGTCCAGGTGCGCCCATCGGGCATGGTAACGGTAACAGTAGCCATGTTAACCTCCGTTATCCGGCACTTGCGGCAAGCCGTTTGCGCGCTTCATCCAGGCTTTGATAGGCTTGGTGAGCCTTATTGGCCACCTCCAGGATTTTTTCCCAGCCGGTGGGCAGATCTTCCGCCAGATCGTGTAAATCCATTTTCAGGGCCGTAGCCTGGGCATTAAGTTTTTTGACCTGCGCCTTGATTTCTTCCACGTCTTCCATACCAGGTTTCTCTTTCCGAAATTTTTCCCCATAACCGTCCATCTCAGCATCACGAACGATAGACACCCAATGTTTCACATCCGTTTTCACGTAAAAATAGGGTAATTCAGCCATGGCGACCTCCTTAATTTAAAATCGCGATCAAAGCAGTTTTTTGATTGCGAATTGAATCAGCCGTAATTGGCGACATCCGGGTATTTCTGGATCATCTCCACGCCTGCAGCCACCAGCTTCTCACCATCCTCCCCCAGTTTTGCGAGGCTGGGAAAGCCAAAACGATGCACGTCGCGCAATTGTTTGTTAACCACAATCAACCGCCCCGCCGAAAGAATCATGCGGCCGAAACCTTCATGGTGCATTTTCATCATGGGCGTCACCATATTCCCGGTCTGGTGCTCAATGGTCAGCCCCACGGCGTTATAGAAAAGCTCTAGCCGCCACAGGGTTTCCGGGTCAGGATCACATATAATCGGCATCGCTTTGCGCTGTTCCTTGTTGATGATGTAGGGTGCTATCAGCTCCTCGTCGCTCTTGCCCTCCCAAGCGCCATAGGAATCCTGGGCGCGCCATTGTTTGACCAGCTCTTTCACGAATACCGATTCCATCGGATTGACCATTTGCGCTACCAACTGTGCTTCACCCATGTTCCACCTCGTCGTCGCCGATAGGATCGAGGCGAGGGCCGCGCGCCAGGGATGGCGCGTCCTCGGACTCGAAATCAAATTTTCTCTCCCCCCCCTTGAGCATGACTTTGCGCAGCCATGGCGGGGGCGTTCCCTGTAACACTACCTGCAATTTATCCAGAATTTCACCGATATCCTCGGGCTGATTTACCTTGATCGGATGAATCTTCTGCGCCACCACCCGCGCAGCGCCCGATCCGCCAATGGCAGCCACATACAGAATGGTGCAGTCCTTGATGGCCTCCAATTTTGGTGCCAGCTTGTCCTCGTTGCCATCCTCCTGCAGATCACCGTCAAACTGTATTGCCTCGACAAACTGGTGACCCTGGGTCGAAAGCTCATAAATAGCGATGTTTTTTGCCCAGCCAAAATGGGCGTCTACCATCTTTAAATCCTGTGTTGCAAAAGCAATTTTCATAGAACCTCCGTTTGTGATCCCTTCCCTTCCGGGATTGGCGTAAGAGTCAGGCTGGGGGCTAATGAGCCGTAGTCGACGTATCAGCATTGCATTCTTCCTGCGACGGTATCCATGTTGAAGGGCTCGCCTCGTGCGCGTTAGCCATAAACATGTTGCCAATTTCAAAAATCAGATCGCGCGTACCCCGATAACCCACCGACAGGCGATGTGCAGCGCCTAGCCGGTCGAACAGCGGCAGACCCATGCGTAGGAAAGGGATATCCAGCCGTTCCGCCATCTGGCGGCCATGCGAATGAGTAATCAGCAAGTCACAGTTTTGCGCTTTCTGCTCCAGATCTTCCAAATCGCCTATCAGCACTTCGGCTGTTGGCATTTTTTCCAGCAACGGCGAGTGCGTTGTGGTCACCACCGCAGTGATTTCGCAGCCCATCTCCATCAACAAGTTTCCAATAGCCCACAACAAATCCGGCTCGGCGCCGATAGCAATTTTTTTGCCGCCGAAGAAGAAATGGCCATCCAGCATGGCGTCCACCAACTGGCTGCGTTGGCGGCGGTATTTGTTTGGCAC
This sequence comes from uncultured Gammaproteobacteria bacterium, assembly GCA_947085925.1. Classification (GTDB taxonomy): domain Bacteria; phylum Pseudomonadota; class Gammaproteobacteria; family Ga007554; genus LNEJ01. Next base: position 3,199 of record CAMTYI010000204.1, on the reverse strand, counting down.
CGGATTGCCGGAAAGCTCGGCCAGTAGTGCGATGAAACGGTCACTGGCTTCCAGGCCGGTGACCCGATCCAGTACTTCGTAGTGCGTGCCGCATTTGGCGTGCATGGCTTCGGCCGCAGCGCGCATGTGTTCGCCGATGGCCAGCGTGAACCCGGACGCGCCCATGCGGCGAATGTCGGCGAGCGTGGTGCCGCCCATGGTGGTAGGCATGAATTCTTCGGGGATATGCCCATCCAGCGAGCCGGACAAATCGGGCAGTATGATGGGGTCCAGACCGAAGGCTTGGACCGTCTCGCGGATCTCTTCGATATCGCCGGGCGTCAGGTGGCTGCCGGCGAGGATGTTGATCTGAGAAATCCCCGCTGAAATCCCCCCTGCCCCCCCTTTTGCCAAGGGGGGCGTGACCAGTTCTTCCACCAACTTGGTCACGGCACGCGCCCAACCATCCTGGAACGCGTCTTTATAGTCCGGGGTAGAAACATAGATGATGGCCAGGTCGACCAGCTCCGGATGTTTTTTGCGGATGAGCTTGATATAGCCATCCACATCGTCACCCTTGGTTTCGGTCAGGCCGGTAGAGGCGATGCAGATGATTTCCGGCTTGGCCCGCGTCCAGATGTTCATGATGGCCTGCTCGATGTTATCCATGCCGCCGAGGATAGTGGTGGCCTCGTTCATGGCCGTGGTCTGGAGCGGAATGTTTTCGCGGAAATGGCGCACGAACAGCACCAGGCCAAAGGCCGTGCAGCCTTGCGAGCCATGCAAGGCCGGCATGCAGTGGTCGAGCCCGAGGAAGGCTAGGACTGCACCAATCGGCTGGCTCATCTTGAGCGGGTTGACGGTGCAGGCTTTGCGCGATGTGGTTACGGTGGCCATAGAATCTCCTATTGTCCGGGAAGGCCACAGATGCCATCCATGGCGTTACGCTGATGCTTTTCCTCGGCCCCAGCCCACGGCGCTGGTTTGCGCACCTGTTCCCACATCGGACTGTACAGCGCCTTGTCGATTTCCCGCACCAGCGCCACCATGCCGTCGTAACCGGCATAAGCGTGGTGCCGCTCCTGGTTGATGTCGAGCCAGGGCATCTTGGCTTTGAGCGCGATGAATTGCGAACGTCCGCCGGAGAGCATGATTTCGGCGCGCGCGTCTTTCAGCATTTTGTACATGTCGCGCGGCGACATGTCGTCGAGCATGTGTGCGTCCTGGCCCATCAATTCCTTGATGCGCTCTTTATCTTCGACGGTGGATTTCTTGACGCTGGTGCCGACGATTTCCATGCCCACTTCCTGTAGTGCGGAAACCACCGACCAGGACTTCACCCCACCGGTAATCAGCAGCACTTTTTTGCCGGCAAGGCGCACCTTGTAGGGTTCGAGTTGTTGCCAGGCTTTGGCTTCTTCCTCTTGAATCAGCGCTTCGGTGCGCTCCAGCAGTTCCGCCGGCGCGCCCCGATCCACCAATAATTTTGAGGTCTGGCGCAGGCTATCGCTCATATCGGAGATGCCGTAGAAGGAACCTTCGAAATAAGGAATGCCGTAGCGTTCCTCCAATTTGCGCGTGATGTTGATCATGGCCTTGGAGCACACCATCATGGTGGCGCGCGCGCGATGCGACCAGGCCACTTCTTTGTATGTGGCGTCGCCGGAGATGCAGGAGAGGACACGGATGCCGAGTTTGTCGAACAGCGGCTTCACCTGCCACAGCTCGCCGGACAAGTTGTATTCGCCGATGATATTGATGTCGTAAGGCGTGGTGTATTCCGGCTCCTGGGTGCCGATCACATAATCCAGCAGCGCTTCGCCGGCCAGCTTATTGCCCAGGTTCTTGTTGCCGACGAAGCCAGGCGCATCAATCGGGATCACCGGCTTGCCGAATTTTACGCTGGCGGCTTTGCACACCGCCTCAATGTCGTCGCCGATCAACGCGGTAACGCAGGTTTGATAGACGAAAACCGCCGGCGGGTCATATTTTTCGATCACCTCGCGGATAGCTTTGTACAGGCGCTTCTCGCCGCCGTAGATCACGTCCAGCTCGTTGATGTCGGTGGTGAAGCCAGTGCGATACAGCCTGGAGCCGGAGGATTTAGCGCCGCGATTATCCCAGGAATTGCCTTCGCAGGCGATTGGGCCGTGCACCAGATGCGCCACATCGGTGATGGGTTGTAGGGCGATCTTGGCGCCGTCGAATGCGCAGCCGCCGGCAGCCGCGCCCGGCACTAATTGCTTGGTGCAGCCCTTCTTGCGTTCTTTTTCCGATTTGCCCTGGTTCTTGCCGCAAGCCGGTTCGTTGAACACGTCCTGGATTTTACTTTGCAACATAATGGCACCCCATCAACCTAAAAAAGCAGTTGTCCACGAAAGTCACGAAAAACACAAAATAATACAAAGAACTACATCCCATGAGATACAACCCTGCGGGTGAGCCACCAAACTCACACAGCGATTGTTTTCTTTCGTGCCTTTCGTGTTTTTCGTGGATCAATGGCCGTTTCCAGGATCAAACGGCCTATCTAAAACGCCACCAGGATCTCTTCCGCTTCCACCAATTGACACTGGCAGGCAAGGCGCCAATGCGCCATACGCCAGTTCCAAAGTTCATTATCGGCTTCGCTTCTGGTGATCTTGCCCGCCATCAGCAACACCTGTCTTTCCCAGAAACCCGGCATGTTCACCATCATCGGCCCGGTTTTCCCAACCGGAACGGCTTTCACCGCGCAGCGGCCGCAATCGCCCTTTCCACACACAAAGGGCAGGTGGATGCCGCTGGATCGTGCCACGTTCAGCACACTCTGTCCCGTACTGGCCGAGGTGCGCACCAGTAGATCCCTGCTGATCGACGGGGAAAGAAAGTTCACCATGGTCATGCGGCCATCCTCCGGTGGTGTGCTCATGGTTTAACTCCTTATCCGGTGTCTCCGAGCGAGTGCCCGGGTTCAAACCACGACGCCGGGTTCGCCGCTAAAGCGAACCAGGATTTCCTCATGGCGCGGAATGAACTGGCACGCCAGACGGTAAGCGGGTGGCATGTCATTGACCTCGGCGTCTTTCAATTCTTGTTTGGTGATCAAACCTTCGGCCACCAATGTGCGACGTTCCTTTTCGGTGAGCGCCTGACTCATACGTGGTTTATCTTCCAACGAGGTGACATGCACCACACAGGAGCCACACTCACCATCCTCGCATTCAAACGGGATGGCGAT
>CAMTYI010000203.1:0-12898 GCA_947085925.1 uncultured Gammaproteobacteria bacterium | reverse complement strand
GTTAAGATGGAAATGCCGGAAGACAAGGTGCGCAAGGTGTTGAAAATCGCCAAGGAGCCCATCTCCATGGAGACGCCCATCGGCGACGATGAAGATTCCCATTTGGGCGACTTCATCGAAGATCCGAATGTTATGTCTCCGCCGGATGCCGCCACTGTCGAAGGTCTGCGCGAAGCCACGCAGGGCGTGCTGGAAACGCTGACCGCGCGCGAAGCCAAGGTGTTGCGTATGCGCTTTGGTATTGATATGAATACCGATCATACGCTTGAAGAAGTCGGCAAGCAGTTTGACGTAACGCGCGAGCGCATTCGCCAGATCGAAGCCAAGGCATTGCGCAAGTTGCGCCATCCCAGCCGCTCCGAAAATCTGCGCAGTTTCCTGGATTAACCAGGCATGTTTCATCAGGCGGTGTTATAGCCGCCTGATGAAACTGTTTTTTTGTGCATCCAGGATGACGAATACCCTGCTTCAGCGGTATACTTCCTTTTCTTTCTAGGGCCTGTAGCTCAGTTGGTTAGAGCAGGGGACTCATAATCCCTTGGTCCTCGGTTCGAGTCCGAGCGGGCCCACCATAAAATCAAACAGTTACGATGCTCGACAAGCATTTTCATTTTTGCAGTGTTAACGAAGTATCAACCGAGCGAGCGGGTTGAGATTTTTGGCTTCCTGCAGGTGTTCAGGCGCCAGCGGGCAATCCTTAATTCCGCAAGAAGCGTGCTGATCTGCGGAAGTTTCAGATATGAAAGCTCGCGTTCCTCTACGTTAAGTCTCAGCCCATGAGTTCGGTTGTATCGCTGTCGCAGCTGATATCACCCATCGTCAGGCTCCTTTACCGACAAAAGAATCATCGTGCGCGCGCCGTTGGGCGGCATCACGCACCACCTCGTCAGGGTCCACCAAAAATTCGTGCAGATATTCTGCTTCAATCCGCTGCGCGACTTCGTGACGCACCTGCCAATCAGGATCATGACGCAGCCAGGCGAGTTGTTCCGTTTTCAGCCGCCGCGCTATTTCCAGGCGCACCCTGGCATCGTCGTCCGTGTACATCGGCATAAGCCAATCAGAGTCGATGCGTAGCGCCACTTCTCTGCGTACCTCTTGGTCTGGATCGTGCACCATCAGTGGCAGCATCGCCACGGAAATGCGCCGTGCTACGATCAGGCGCACGTGATAGTCGGGATCATTCATCATCGTTACCAATTCCTGACCTTCCAGCCGGTTTGCCACGCGGATACGCACCTCACGGTGAGGGTCTGTGCGCATCTTCAGCAGAAAACGGTGGGGCAGACGCCGCACAGCGTTCCAGCGCACAGTTTCGTCGGGATCGCTCAGAAGACATTGCAGCAAAAAGACATTTGCATATTGGGCTGCCACCGTGCGCACTTCGAAGTAGGCATGATTCAAATACTGATCGGCCAAGTTTGGATGCCAGGAAAAAAAGCGGTCGATGCGACTGGCGTAGCGGTCATGCACACAGGCATGCAACGGTTGACAGCCTTTACTGGATAACACGCCATGATGAGGACAGTCCGCACAGTGGATCGCTTGTCCTTGCCAATCCAGTGCTTCATCTATATCAGTCATCGTCATTCTTCTCCATGCGTTCCAGAACCGCCTGCAACACCTATTTGCCAAGTTTGTCGCCGGGACCCAGGTCCACGACCTTAGTAATCGACAGGTGAGCGTGAAGAGATAGAAAAACAATAATCCCAGGATGCCTGCCGCTTTATCTAAATAACGCTGGGCGATAAAAACGGCGCTCCCACTCATGTCATGATGATCTTTGCTGTTGTATGTGATGTTCGCTATTGCGGCGCAAAGGAGGTGCCGCAGCCGCAGCTCGCCGCCGCGTTGGGATTGCTAAAAGTTAGGCTGGTGTGCATCAGGCTGTCTTCACATCCCACCACAACGCCGTCTAAAAAAGACTGGGACTCTTCAGGTATAAATACTTTGATGCCATTCCCTTCGATCACTGCGTCGCCTTCGAGAGGCTGCGGTTCAATACTGAAGTCGTACGTAAGTCCCGAGCATCCTCCCGCCTTGACGGCCAGGCGAAAACCGCTGTTTTCACTTCCTCCGTTGAAGGTGATCATGCGCCGGATGAATTTTTCCGCCTTGGGTGTGATTGTCACATTCATTAATTGTCGCTCCTAAGCAGCCTGGTATCTTGGATGTTTTGTATCAATGACGCTGGTGTTTTTCACCGGAGATTTTTTTCGCATTGATGATAAATGTTCGGTGGTAACTTGCGTTTACTGAAAGATATGCAAGAGCGGTGCCAGCACAGAATGGCCTTTTAATACGGGGGGTTGCAGGAAGTGTGCATATTTGACCGTGTGGGAATTAAGACAAAATATGCAAAAATGTTTGGACTTATGTGGGGGATGTGACAGGGTAGAAACCAGGGATCAAAAGCTCCGCCTCGTGTTTGTTTACCACCGCTTCATCTCGATCTGGTATTTTTTCAGGGCATAGCCGATTTGCCGTGGCGTAAAACCCAGCAGGCGGGCGGCCTTGGCCTGCACCCAGCCGCATTGTTCCATGGCCCAGATCAGGCGTTCACGCGGGATATCGAAGTTTAGCTCAGGCGCAGCGACGACAGGGGGTAGGTTAGCTTGTTCCTCAGCGCCTTGGTTGTTACTTGGGGTCGTTGTTTGAGTGATAGGAATAACTTTTTTGTCTCCCTGATACTTCCATAGCGCTGAGGAAAAACACTGGTTTTTCTGGCAAGGAAGATCCAGGTCGCGGATCATGACACCGCGCGTCATAGTCGCGGTGCGTTCGACACAATTTTCCAGCTCGCGGACGTTTCCCGGCCAGTAGCAATGCATCATGATCTGCATTCCTTCCGGGCTGATGGTCAGCTTACGCTGGTTTTCACGATTAAATTTTTGCAGAAAATGGTCCACCAGCACGGGTATGTCCTCGCGCCGTTCGCGTAATGGCGGCAGGAATATACTTACCACGTTGATGCGATAGTAGAGATCCGCCCGGAATTCCCCCTTGGCTACTGCTTCCTCAAGATTGCGGTTGGTGGCGGTAACCAAGCGCACATCTACGCGTATGGTGCGATTGCCGCCCACTCGCTCGAATTCCCGCTCTTGCAGCACACGTAGCAGTTTGGCCTGAAAAGAGGGGGAAATCTCCCCGATCTCATCCAAAAAAAGTGTACCGCCGTGGGCCAGTTCGAAGCGCCCCTTGCGCTCCTGGGAGGCGCCTGTGAACGCCCCCTTTTCATGGCCGAAGAGTTCTGACTCCAACAGGTTTTCCGTCAGGGCAGCACAATTCAACTTTATGAATGGAGCGTCTTTTCTCGCGCTCAAGTAATGAATTGCGTGGGCAATGACCTCCTTGCCTGTTCCTGACTCGCCCCGCAACAAAATGGTCGAGCGGCCCGGTGCGGCCTGATGTACCTCGGCAAACACCTCCTGCATGCGTTTACTCTGGCCGATCACGTTATCCAAGCTATACTTCCCTTGCAATTCCTTCTGCAAACGGTGTTTTTCCTGTATCAATTCTTCACGCTCGGCCGCCACAATTTGGTGCAACTTTACGGTTTGGCCGACCAGATTCGCGACCATGCTCAAGAATCGTACATCGGCTCCGAAATTGACAACCTCACCATTTTTCCTTATTCGGTCGATACTCAGCACTCCCATCACCTTGCGGCCGGTTTTGATAGGTACGCCAATGAAGGAGATTGATTCGCCATCAAGAGCATCACGTCCCCCGGTACGGTTGAGAAACAACGGTTCTTCAGCTACGTTGGGTATCACCACTGGCGAGCCGCCTAGCAGTATTTTTCCTGTCACGCCTTCACCAGGGCGGAAATGGCCGCGCTCCAGCTCCTTCTGAGACAAGCCCGATGCCGCTACCAGCTGCAAATTACCGCTATCTTGCAACAAGCTAACCATGCCGCGCAGCATCTGTAGATTGGTGGACAACATGTTCAATACATCGTGCAGGGTTTTGCGCAGATCGAGCGACGAACTCAGGATTTTGCTCACCTCATAAATCGTGGTTAGCTCCAGATGATTGCGGGTGCTCGATAGGTGATTCGTATTCATGGACACCCCAAATCTGTTCCAGAAAATAATACGCAAATAACACAGCAAGTATTGTGCCTTTTGTGGAGGGTCGCTCTTTTTCCGATGGATCTATTTCCTGCGCTGTCATAAACCCAGTTTGTCCCACGGCGAAATAGAGTGTACACCTGCGTTTTTGGTGGGCGGGTCGAACCATGAACGGCCCTTCGACAGGCTCAGGGCGAACGGTCCTATGGCAAATGGACAGCCTGAGATAAACAGAACTTGTTCCACGAAAAAAATATTTCCTGACATGATTTTTCGGTATGTGAGCACACATCGCTGTGTTGTTCCATACAACCATGTTGGCTTTTGTCGGGTTATCAACAATGAGATATAGCGCACACATTTTTTTGTTTAAACAAAAAAATAAAATATGAAACAACACGTTAGATAATGTTTTCGAGGTTGGCACGATGGCTGCTTTGATGGCGTAACGGAACTTGTTTTTTTGGCAAGCAGAATAGGGGCTGACCTGAGTTTCATTCCAGTCCGACTTGAACGGGAGCTAATAATGCAAAATCAGATGCAATCGAACGGTGCGGGCGTGCAGGTAATCAAATCGCCAGACCAAATCATGCAGGAAATCGCGGAGCATAAAGGATGCGGTACTTCGAGTGAGGGCGCAAAAGCAAGTTGTGGCTCATCCTCCGGCTCAGGAGACATGGCGCCTGAGGTCTGGGAAAAGGTCAAGAATCATCCCTGTTACAGTGAGGAAGCGCACCATCATTACGCACGCATGCACGTGGCTGTGGCACCAGCGTGCAATATCCAATGCAATTACTGCAATAGAAAGTACGACTGCGCCAACGAAAGCCGCCCCGGAGTGGTGAGCGAAAAGTTGACCCCGGAGCAGGCCTCCAAGAAAGTGCTGGCAGTGGCGTCTACTATTCCGCAGATGACGGTGCTAGGAATAGCAGGCCCCGGCGATCCCTTGGCGAACCCGGAAAAGACCTTCAAGACCTTCGAGCTGATCTACAACGCCGCGCCCGATATCAAGCTGTGTCTTTCAACCAATGGCTTGGCACTGCCCGATCATATAGATGCCATCAAGTCGTTCAATGTGGATCACGTCACCATCACCATCAACATGGTTGATCCGGAGGTGGGGCAGCACATTTATCCGTGGATTTTCTGGAATCACAAGCGCATCACGGGTATTGAAGCTTCCAGGATACTCACGGAACGGCAGATGCTGGGGCTGGAAATGCTCACCGCTGCCGGCATTCTGTGCAAAGTCAATTCGGTCATGATTCCCGGCATCAACGACAAACATTTGATCGAGGTGAATAGGGCGGTCAAGTCGAGAGGCGCTTTCCTGCACAACATTATGCCGCTCATTTCCGCGCCGGAACACGGAACGGTGTTCGGTTTGAATGGCCAGCGTGGTCCGAGCGCCCAGGAATTGAAGGCGCTGCAGGACGGTTGCGAAGGCGAGATGAACATGATGCGGCATTGCCGCCAATGCCGCGCCGATGCCGTAGGGTTGCTGGGTGAAGATCGCTCTTCTGAGTTCAGTACTGAAAAAGTTATGGCAATGGACGTTCAGTATGACGCCGAGGGCAGGAAAGCCTATCAGCAACAGGTGGAACAGGAGCGCCAGGCTACGGTGGCCGCCAAGGAAGCCGAGCTTGCGGACTTGCTGGAGGAGTTCAGCAACGTAAAGATTTTAATTGCTGTTGCTACCAAAGGGAGCGGCCGGGTCAACGAACACTTTGGCCATGCCCAGGAGTTTCAGATTTACGAACTCAGCACGGAAGGTTCCAAGTTTGTCGGCCACCGCCGCGTCGATCTGTATTGCCAGGGAGGATATGGCGAGGAAGACACGCTGCCTACTGTGATACGCGCTATCTCCGATTGTGTGGCAGTGTTTGTGGCAAAAATTGGTGGCTGTCCGAAAGACAGTCTGAAGGCGGCGGGCATCGATCCGGTGGACAAATACGCCCACGAATTTATCGAGCAGTCGGCTATCCGCTATTTCAAGGAGTATCTGGAAAGAGTGAAGTCCGGTGAAATTACTCATGTCGTCCGTGGTGATGCGGAAATTCGGCAGGGTGCGTATATCGCGGCATAGATTGAGTTGTTTAGTTTTGATTGAGTTATCAGGAGGAAATCATGGCCTATAAAATTGTCTCGTCCCAGTGCACTGGGTGTTCAGCGTGTGAACCGGAATGTCCGAATGTTGCGATATCGGAAAAAAACGGCACATTTATCATAAATCCAAAAAAATGCTCCGAGTGTATCGGGTATTTCGACGAGCCGCAGTGTGTAGCGGTATGTCCGGTGGAAAATACCTGCGTCATTGATACCCAATATCCCCGCTACCAGTCTGTATAGGAGACGGCAATGAAGTTGACGATTACACCCAGCGCCGAAAAATTCATACGTTGCATGATCCGCTTTAATGGTGGAGAAGGCTTTGGCTTCAGATTGATGGTCACTGCTGGCGGCTGTTCTGGATTGGCTTCCGAGTTCACGGCGGAAGCCGCGCCCTTGCCGGGCGACAGCGTGGTCGAGAGCAGCGGGGTAAAACTGTTTTTACCAGCAGAAAGCCGTTTGTTGCTGGACGGTATAACCATCGACTTTGCCGATGCCCTGATGAGCAGCGGACTGACTTTTATTGATCCCAGGAAGGCATCGTGTGCTTGCAGCAGTGCATCTCCGGGTGTTGCTACGGCTGATACTGGTATCGGGCACAAGCACTGAGTGGAGCTCGTCAATTCCCATGCATGACAGATCTGTTGAGCAGTTGGAATACGCCTGTTTTGGTGGTGGATTGCCAGAACAGGCGGAACTCCACCTACGTCTCGCTGGTTTGACGTATCAGCAGGACAAGGTCGCGGAGAGTCACTTGCAAAAGGCGCTGGTGATCGCGCCTGATCATGCCGCAGTGTTGATCGGATTGTATCGTTATTATTTTTACAAGGGACGCCTCGGCGAAGCGCTTGATGTAGCGGTCGCTTTCGGCATCCTGCCTCTGGTGACACTCGTGCATCCTTGCACAGCGAAAGTGTGTCTGATGAACTCTGCTGTTGACAACGGGCTGGCTTTTGATTGGCGCATGGTGAAACAGGGCGATGCGAATTTTGGGAGTTACGACGCTATCCCGCCGCGCTTCTACTTGTTTGCGTTGAAAGCGTATGGCTACCTTCACATGCGCCTGGGCAATCTGGAAGAAGGGCGGGTCGCGGTTGAGAAGCTGCTGGAACTGGATCCGGGCAACAAACTGGGCGGAAAGGTTTTGCTGGAAGTGTTAGATCGGGTAGGGCAAGACGACGATGACTGATTCGATGATGCTCTGGATTGACAGTGAAACGAACGGCGCTGTGCGGACTGCTCTAATCATGTGCTTTCGGAAGCGTGACGCTGTTAGTTAGAAATAGAAGTTCCCATTATGAACAAGTCATAAGGAACGAACATGGCCAAAATCAGTCGAGACAGTGAAGTAGTAGAGATCAGCGCTGAACCGCAGTTTGATTATGGACAAAAAGTGCGCATCACCAAAACGATTCGCAATGATGGAACTTTTCCCGGTAAGGATATCGGAGAAGTATTGTGCAAGAAAGGTGAGATAGGGTACGTGACCAGTATCGGTACTTTCTTGCAGCAATACTACATTTACGGCATCGATGTGGTGGAGCGTGGCTGGCGGGTAGGCATGAGAGGTAAAGAGTTGGAGCTAGTTGAAAATGAGATGACGGCAGTAGATTCCGATGTTCCCGGAGGAGGGGCGCAATGATCGAACCCAGGATAGCTAAATACGAATGGGGCCAGCAGGTGCTTGCTTGTGTCGATATGTACAATGATGGCTCCTTCCCGGAACGCGAGCCTGAAGCGCTGTTAGTGGGTAGTGGAAGCCGGGGCGAAGTCGTGCAGGTAGGCAGCCATACGGAATTCAACGTTCCTGTTTATATGGTGGAGTTTCAGGAAGGGTACGTGGTGGGATGCCTGGAGGAGGAAATCGTCCCGATATAAAGCTTACGGTAAAAACGGGAGGTGACCATGGTTATGGCTGAGAGCGTTTTGTCTCCCCATCCCAATGACGTGGATCGCAAGCGCATTGAGCGCACCCTGTCCAAACGGCGTCGCTACCGTTATGTGTCGCCTGAGGTATGCCGGATCGAAAACGGGTATCAAATCAGGAGTCCGTGTTGTTCGCGTAATATCGATAAGTCCGGTGGAGTGATCGACATTGCGCGGCTTGAATTTTCAGCGCAGACGCACACTTGGCGTTTGTACCGCAAGGAACACAGCAATGACCAATGGTGCTTGTATGGGGAATTCGATGCGCTGGCCGATCTGTTACAGAGTTTGAGTCAAGATCCGGAACGAATATTTTGGCAATGAATGGGCTGATCAAAATGATATATCTCGACAACAATGCCACGACACAGGTAGCACCGGAATGCGTAGATGCGATGCTGGCGTGTCTTCGGGACGGCTGGGGAAACCCGTCCAGTAAATATCGACTGGGTATCGAGTCGAAACAATTTGTGAGCGAGGCGCGTGCCCAAGTGGCAGCTTTGCTCGGTGCAGCACCGCCGGAGATCGTTTTTACCAGCGGTGGCACGGAGAGCAGTCATACAGCGATTCTGGGCGCTGTGGCGTTGAACCCGGATAAGCGCCATGTTGTGACCACTATGGTGGAGCATCCTTCCATCCTGCTTTTGTTGCGGCGCCTGGAAGAGCGGGGGATACGCGTTACCTATCTGGAAGTGGATGAAAAGGGCAGGTTGGATCTGTCCACGCTGGAGCGGGCGGTTACACAGAATACGGCGCTGGTTTCGCTAATGTGGGCTAACAACGAAACAGGGGTTCTGTTCCCCGTCGAAGAGGCCGCGCAGATAGCCAAATCCAAAGGATGTCTGTTTCATACCGATGCGGTGCAGGCGGCGGGAAAAGTGGAAATCGATCTGGGCAGGATGCCGGTTGATTTGTTATCTCTGTCCGGTCACAAGCTGCATGCATCCAAGGGTGTGGGCGCCTTGTTCGTGCGCAAGGGACTCAAGCTGCCGCCACTTTTCCCTGGGCACCAGGAGCGTGGGCGGCGAGGGGGGACGGAAAACGTGCCGGGTATCGTCGGCATGGGCGCGGCGAGCGCCTTGGCGGTGAATGGGCTGAAAATTCATGAGACGCGCATCAGAACATTGCGCGACCGTCTGGAATCGGGAATTTTGGCACAGGTACCCTTTGCCCGCGTTAATGGTGCTGACACTGAGCGGATTGCCAATACGACCAATATCCGCTTTGGGAATATGGAGAGCGAAGCAATTCTGGACAAGCTTGACCGGATGAGTATTTTCGCCTCGCCCGGCGCTGCCTGCACTGCGAGCGGTAGCGAACCTTCCCATGTGCTGACCGCAATGGGACTAGACCGAAGCGCGGCGTTGGCGTCGATCCGTTTTTCCATGAGCCGCTATACCACGGAGGAAGAAGTTGACCAGGTGCTATCAGCACTGTCGGGTATTGTTGGAAGGCTGAGCGCTGAGGCTGCGTGACTCAGAACACGGTTCTATGTGAAACGCAGGAAGAAATACTATGAAAATAATGATCCGTAAGAATGCTTCTGGAGTGTTGTTCGCCTATGTGCCGAAAAAAGATTTGGAAGAGCCGATTGTGTCTATGGAAAAGGTAGAAATGTGGGGTGGAATGGTGACGCTTGCCAATGGCTGGCGTCTGGAGTTGCCGGTAATGAGTCTGGACACTGTGCTGCCCATAACCGTGGAAGCACGCAAGGTGAGTGAATAATCATGGCGTTGGCCGAGAGTGATTTTATCAAGATCGAAGCGTTGCTTGCTGCCGCGGAAGATGGACGGAATCCGTTGACCGATTTTCGTCAACGTTTCCCTGGTCTTTCCCTCACGCGTTGCGATGCCTCTGACATGAGCGGGGAAGCGCCGTTTCGCGAGTACCCAAAATTCAACCTCTATCTGGTGGATGGCAGGGATCACTGTTGGCACATCACCGGCGATCCCGCAATTGCCACCGGCATCGTAGTGGCTGAGAGACATTAGCGCCATGAGCCAAGACTGGATTCCACTGTCCGACCCAGATATCAGTCTTGCCGAGCTGGATTCCGTGAGTACCGTGCTCAAATCGCCGCGCCTGAGCCAGGGGCCGGTGGTGGAAGCGTTCGAGTCCGCGTTTGCCTCTTATCTGGGGCGCAAGTACGCCGTGGCCGTGTCGAGTGGAACGATTGGACTTGTGTTATGCCTCAGAGCTTACGGTGTCGGCCCAGGTGACGAAGTGATCGCTTCTCCCTTCTCCTGGCATCAGATTGCGCATGCCATTACTTTGGTGGGCGCTAAACCAATATTCGCGGATATCGACTATTGGGCTGGCACATTAGTGCCGGAGAAAGCCGAAGCCAAGATTACGCCAAATACCCGCGCCATTCTTGTCGGCAATGCCAACGGCCACCCTGCGCCATGGCAGGCGTTTAGGGAGATGGCAGACAAGCACGGCCTGCTGCTCCTTGAGGATTCCACTGAAGCGATTGGATCGGCCTACCAAGGCAAGCGTGTGGGAAGTTTCGGCGACTGTGCTGTGTTCGATTTCTCTCAACCAGGACCCTTGGTCTGTGGCGAAGGTGGCATGGTGGTAACGGATGACCTGGAGTTGGTCAGGACGCTTCGCTCTTACCGCAATCGGCGCCTGGACGAGCGGTTCTCCGTGGTGATCGGCGGCAGGCTTCCCTATCAGGCATGCATGAGCGATGTGAGCGCCGCGCTGAGCCTGGCACAACTGGATCGTATTGAATCCATCTTGCAGCGGCGCAAACAGGTCGAGGCCAACTATCTGGAGCACATCCAATCCTTCGAAGGCATCAAGCCGCCCTATGTGGCGCCGGATGTTACCGATATTCATTGGTATCTCTACCTGGTGCATTTAGGTACCCGCTTCAGTCGCAGCAGCCGGGATGCCATCATCGCGGATTTGCATACGGAACAAATCGAGGCTACCGCATATTGCCAACCTCTGCATTTGCAGGCTTTTTACCAAGAGCTAGGCTACCGTAAAGGCAATTATTTTGTGACGGAAAATGTGGCTGACCACGCGGTCGCGCTGCCTTTCCATGGGCACTTGAGCGAAGACCAGGTGGGCTTTATCGTCAAGACCGCCAAGGACGCCTCGCTCAACGTGGGGGCCGGTGCAGCCATTTATTAGCAACAACCGCTTTTTAATTTTCAAATCAACAGAAGGAGTAATGCAATGCCTACGATAACCATGAAATCCAGCGGCAAGACTGTGGAAGCTGCTGAGGGTATAAGTATTCTGCAGGCGCTGCTTGCCGTCGGCGAAGATATCGCGCACAAATGCGAAGGCAAGGCCGAATGTGGTTCCTGCCATATCTTCGTACACGAGGGGCGCAAGAGCCTGTCAAAGATCCAGCGTCTCGAAAACGAGAGACTGGACTCTACCGTAGGGGTAGGTTCTGGCTCCCGCCTGGCATGCCAGGCCAAACTCGGAACTGAAAACATAACCGTTGAGCTATTGAGTAACTAAAGGGGAACTTACTGATGGAAAACAGCCAGGTCATGATTCACGTACGCTTTGCCCCCAACGGGGGTGTGACGGAAATCAGTGAGCGTCCCGCCAGCGTGGGTGCCCAGGAGTGGTTCGACTGCATGAGCCGCGGTACGGCGAATTGTTACGAGGCGCTATCGGGTGGCCGGGGCATCTTCAGAGTGCCACGTGAACAGGTGGATGCGTTGAAGGTTTCCTGTTCTAAATAAATCAGGGCATAAGGATATTGACATGACGAATCTATCGCAATTGCTTGACGAAATCAGGGACGAGCTGGCCAGCGGGCTGATCGTACCCTATTTGGGGTCCGGTGTCCTTGACCTTGTCCCTGTCTGCCCTGTCCCTACCTCTCCGGTGGAACTGGCGGATCGGCTCGTTGCGAAGGTGGCCGTACCGCACAAGATCCGTAAAAACCTCACAGCGGCCGCGCAATTCATCGAGAATTTCAAGCATCGCAAAACGCTGACCGGGCTACTCGCGGAGGCGTTCCAGGCCAAAGTGGAGCCGACGGCACTGCATCGCTATCTCGCGAACTTACCCAAAGAACCCCTGCTGGTGGTGGACGCATGGTACGACAATGCCATGCAGTCAGCATTACAGGGTCGAAAGAATTGGGGGCAAGTGCAGGGTGTTAGCCAGGCGGAGTATTTCGGTAATTGGGTACACTATTTTCACAGTGATGGATCTACAGCCGAGGCAATCGAGGCGGATGCTTGGGATACGGTACTGTACAAACCCTTGGGCGCCATTTCACCCGCGAGCAATTTTCTGGTGTCAGATTCCG
Organism: uncultured Gammaproteobacteria bacterium; assembly: GCA_947085925.1. Classification (GTDB taxonomy): domain Bacteria; phylum Pseudomonadota; class Gammaproteobacteria; family Ga007554; genus LNEJ01. The sequence goes on along the minus strand of CAMTYI010000203.1, from coordinate 502 downwards.
ATTACGTCGAGGTGTTGACCGAGATCGATATTCAGACGCCGATTCCAGAAGTGGTTAAACATCTGCGCAAGGACCGTCATTTCCTGTTTTTAGGTTGTCGTTTCAGCAATCAGTTGGAGCGGACTTTCGCACGCCAGATCATGAAACGCTCATCGGACAAACACTGGGCCGTACTGCCCGGCGAGCTGACCCGCAACGAGGCGCGCTTTCTCACGGAACAAAATATCCAGCGCATCGACATGCCGCTGGCAGCGTTTGTAGCGGCACTGATCCAGGGACAGGTAGTTGAGAGACTGGCTGCTGTTGGTTAACTACACCAGCTGAAATTTGGTGGAGATTGGTGAGGCCGGTAGGCATGATTCCAATGAGTTTTTCGCAACACCTGAACCCGTAAACGCAGGGCAGGCAGTCGGTGCTCAGCATGACCGTTTTAGCTGGATGTCGAGCGTGTGACACTTAGGAACGTGCACGAAACAACTTCCTGATCTCGCCTCAGTCATTT
>CAMTYI010000202.1:0-3144 GCA_947085925.1 uncultured Gammaproteobacteria bacterium | reverse complement strand
ATTTGATGCAAAATTACTTGGCAGCGCGGGCTGCTTAAACTGTATGCACTTCAAAGTTGAATCCGCAAAGACTCTTGGGTGCTGGCTGAGAAAATAGCGACTTGCGAAACGCTACAGAATGCCTTCGAGAAATTTCAGGCGTCGCGTTTTGCCAAAGTCAAAAGGATAGTGAATGTCTCATGGCAAATTGGAAAAGCCACAAACCTTTCCAATAAAATGGCCTGTGAAATCCGTAATACGCTATTTCGTTGCATCCCATCTTTTATGGCGAAACAGCAATCTCGTTTGATATACGATGTGCCTTATTGAGTCCGATGCGTAATGGTGACTCTTAAATCGCCCCCTCTAATAGATTGATTTTGCGTAATATTATTTGAGCGACTTTTGGGCGATTTGCGGTAGAAGCCCGATTGCTGCGCTAACATGGCGTTCGAGAGGGGCGCGCCTTGGCGAGGTATTTCAGGACTCATCGTTGGAGTGTCCCTTGATTCTATGGTCGAGATTGTGAACAGGCCCTGAGATGCCCTTCGAGCCTGATTAATTTTGCAAGTGGTTCTGCATTACATTCCCATCTATAATGGGCGTTTTTACATTTTGAGCTAAGCGAAGACCGGGTAACAGGTGCTGGAAGTTTCCAATCTTGAATGTGTGCGCGGCGACCGCCGCCTGTTCGCGGGCATGAATTTCTCCCTGCAACCCGGCGAGCTGCTGCATGTGCATGGCGCCAATGGCAGCGGCAAGACCAGCCTGCTGCGCATGGTGTGCGGCCTGACCGCCCCCGCCGAGGGGGAAATCCGCTGGAACGGCGAGAGCATCCGCAGTCTACGCGAAGACTATTTCAAAGATGTGACCTATCTCGGGCATTTGGGCGGCATCAAAGAGGAATTGACCGCGTTGGAGAATTTGCGCATCTCCGCCGAACTGGCGGGCGTGGATGCCCCGGAGGACAAAGTGGTTGCGGCCTTGGGGAAGTTGGGCCTGGGTGGGCGTGAAGACCTGCCTGCCAAGGTGCTGTCCCAAGGGCAGAAGCGCCGTGTTGCGTTGGCTCGCCTATTGTTGTGCAATACCCGGCTGTGGATTCTGGACGAACCCTTCACCGCGCTCGACGTGGCTGCGGTGGGTGTTGTTCAGGGTCTGTTAAGCCAGCATCTGCATAATGGGGGCATGGTGATTCTGACGACCCATCAGGAGGTTGATATCCCGACCGGTACCGTGCGGCGTATCCATTTGGGCTTGCAATAACGGATGACGAGCCTGACTGCCGCATTCCGTTGCATCGTGGCGCGCGATATCACCCTCGCGCTGCGCCGTCGCGCGGATGTTTTGACCACGCTGTTTTTTTTCGTCATAGTGGTGAGTCTTTTTCCCCTCGGCGTGGGGCCAGAAATGGCGACGCTGCGCATCATAGCCCCCGGCGTGGTATGGGTGGCAGCGTTGCTGGCCTCCATGCTGGCGCTGGAACGCATGTTTTACAGTGACTACCGGGACGGGACGCTGGAGCAGATGCTGCTGACGCCACAGCCATTGCCGGTGCTGGTGCTGGGCAAGGTGTTCGCCCACTGGCTGGTGTCCGGGTTGCCGCTGGTATTGATAGCGCCCTTGCTGGGGGTGCAGTATGATTTGCCGCCGGAAGGGCTGATGGTGTTGGCCCTGTCGCTGCTGGTGGGGACGCCGGTGCTCAGCCTGATCGGCGCCATCGGCGCTGCGCTGACACTGGGGGTGCGTGGCGGCGGGGTGCTGGTTTCACTGCTGGTGTTACCGCTGTACATTCCGGTGCTGATTTTCGGCGCGGGCGCGGTGGATGCGAGCATGTCTGGCTTGGGTGCGCAGGCGCATTTGTCGCTGCTGGGTGCGTTTTTGCTGGGCGCACTGATTCTGGCGCCGTGGGCCGCCTCTGCGGCACTGCGTATTTCTATGGAATAATGGCTTAATTATTTATGACTAGAAAAATCAACTGGTTCAAATACTCCTCGCCGCAGGCCTTCTACCCCTTGGCGGGCAAGATGATTCCGTGGTTTACCGTCGCGGCGCTGCTGTTTACCCTGCCGGGGTTGTATTTCAGCTTTTTTGTGGCGCCCGCCGATTATCAGCAAGGTGAGGCCTACCGCATCATGTTTATCCATGTGCCGGCGGCGTGGATGTCCATGTTTATCTATATGGTGATGGCCGGCTATGCCGGCATGGGCCTGGTGTTGAACTCGCGGTTGTCGTCGATGATGGCCTCCGCGCTGGCGCCCACCGGCGCGATGTTCACCTTTCTCGCGCTGTGGACCGGTTCATTGTGGGGTAAGCCCATGTGGGGTGCGTGGTGGGTGTGGGATGCGCGTCTTACCTCCGAACTGATCCTGCTGTTCCTGTATATCGGCTTTATGTCCCTCTCCGCTGCCATTGACGAGCCGCGCCGCGCTGCCCGCGCCAGCGCCGTGCTGGCGTTGGTGGGGGTCGTCAATATCCCGATCATCTACTTCTCCGTGAAGTGGTGGAATACCCTGCATCAGGGGTCATCCATAACTGCCAGCAAAGGCCTCACTATGGAGGCCAGCATGTTCATTGCCATGATATTGATGGCAATGGCGTTTTGGATGTATACCATCGTCGTGGCATTGATGCGTGTGCGCTGCGAAATTCTGGAGCGGGAGCGCCACGCCGAGTGGGTGGCCGAAGTATTACGCCCTTCACGGGCGCGATGAGGGGCGCGAAATGAATTTGTCTGAATTCTTTGCCATGGGCGGCTATGGTTTCTATGTGTGGGGTTCCTATGGCGTAACCGCACTGTGCCTGATCGTCGAAGTGGTGCTGCTGATGCGCAGAAAACGAACTTTATTGCAGCGTCTGGGTCGTATGAGTCGTGTGACTTCTACTGAGGTTAAAAATGAAATCCAGACATAAAAGGCTGGCGTTTATCGTCGCAGGTCTTGCCGGGCTAGGCGGTGCAGCCGCGCTGGTGTTGAATGCCTTTAATGATAATATGGTGTTTTTCTTCAGCCCTACTCAGGTATTTGCCAAGGAATCCCCCGAGGGGCGCAACTTCCGTTTGGGCGGTCTGGTGGAGAAAGGTAGCCTCAAGCGCGAGGACGATGGCCTGACAGTGCATTTTGTGGTGACGGATACGCATAAGGATATAACCGTCACTTATAAAGGCAT
>CAMTYI010000201.1:0-11559 GCA_947085925.1 uncultured Gammaproteobacteria bacterium | reverse complement strand
TCTCGAAGCCCTGACCGAGCCGTTGAACAGCATCGTGAGTGCTGTCAAATCCGCGCTCGAGCAGACCCCGCCCGAACTGGCGGCCGACATCGCGGAGAAGGGCATGATCCTGACGGGTGGCGGTGCGCTCCTGCGTGACATCGACCGCCTGCTGATGGAAGAAACCGGCCTGCCGGTAGTCATCGCCGAAGACCCGCTGACCTGCGTGGCACGCGGCGGTGGACGCGCGCTGGAGATGATTGACGAGGGTGGCGGCATGGATGTGTTTGCATCGGAATAATACTGCGCAGGGGCGTCCCCGGCGTTGCCCAGACGGGGACGCCCCTGCGAGCCATGATCTGAGAGGCACGCTATAAAACCCTTATTTTTACGAGGCCCCTCGCTCGCCACTCGTCTGGTTGTGTTTGTGTCCGCCTCGCTGATCATGATGACGGTGGATCACCGCCAGAATTACCTGGAAAGCGTGCGCACGGCATTGTCGGCTGTGATTTATCCGCTCTATTATGTCGTCAACCTGCCGATGTCTGCGGGAGGCTGGCTCCAGGACAACTTCACCACACGCAAATCGCTGATGGCGGAAAATACCCGTCTGCATGCCCAAGATCTGTTGCTCAAGGCGCAGGTACAGAAGATGGCCGCGCTGGACATGGAAAACGTACGTCTTCGTGAGTTGCTGGGTGCCTCCCCCAAGGTAAGCGAGCATGTACTGGCGGCGGAGCTGCTGGCGGTGGATATTGACCCTTACGCACGTAAGGTCGTGCTCGACAAAGGCAACCGTGATGGTGTCTATGAGGGGCAGCCGCTGATTGATTCCCATGGCGTGATGGGTCAGGTCATCAACGTCGGCCCGTTGTCCAGCACTGCCATGCTGATCACCGATACCACGCACGCCCTGCCAGTGATGGTTATACGTACCGGCTTGCGTGCCATTGCTGCCGGTACGGGTGCGGCCGGGCTGCTCGATTTACAGAACCTGCCCAGCAATACCGATATCAAACGGGGCGATTTGCTGGTTACCTCAGGCCTGGATGGGCGTTTTCCGCCCAATTATCCGGTCGCAACAGTCACGCTCGTGAAACAGGAGCAAGGAAAGTATTTTATTCAGGTGAAAGCCACGCCTACTGCACGCCTCGAACACAACCGGGAAGTGTTGCTGGTGTGGCCGCAGGCGCCAGGGGGCATGGCTGCTCAGAAGCCGGTGGGCGCAGAACAGGGGGGGCAACAAATACAGCCTCAAATCACACCCGTGCCTGCTACGGCGCCGGTCAGGCCAGTCCTCCCAGCGACGCCGGGCGTGACCATTACGAAACCTGCTCCTGCTGTTTCACCTCCTGCGCCGTCGGCATCAGCACCAGCAGCGTCGCACCCAAAGCCAGAGGCGCCCGCATCCCCGCAGCCGCCCTCGGATATCATTGAGTAGATTGGCGCCATGGATCAAACACAGTCCCCCATCAGCGGCTGGTTCATTTTAATGACCCTGTTTGCCGCCTTCGCCCTGACCATCGTTCCCTTGCCGGCAGAGATCGAGGCGTTTCGCCCCGAGTGGGTGGCGCTGGCGGTCACCTATTGGTGCCTGGCGCAACCCCAGCGCGTTGGTGTTGGCGTGGCGTGGCTGCTGGGCATGATGCTCGATGCCGTACAGGGGGTGCTGCTCGGTCAGCATGCGCTGGGCATGACACTTATCGCCTATTTCGTTGTCAAATTCCACCAGCGCATACGCGCCTATCCGCTTTGGCAGCAACTCTTGATCGTGTTGGCGCTGATTGTCCTCTACAAATTACTGACGCTGTGGATGATGGGTATGCTCGGGCGCTCGCCAGACACCTGGTTATACTGGTCGTCCGCGCTGAGCAGTATGCTGCTGTGGCCCTTGCTGTCTTCCATTCTGCGCAGCCGTGAGACATCGTAGCAAAAGCTGGGATTCCTGCACCCACACGATTTTCATATGACCAAGACACACCTTAAAGATTACTTCCACGAAAGCGAGATGTTCAATGCTCGCGCGATTGTGGCGATTGTTGTCATTCTTGTGCTGATGGGGGTGGTGATCGCACGGCTGGTTTTTCTCCAGATCATCAATCACGCGCATTACACCACGCTATCGCAGGAGAACCGCGTCACTCTCGTGCCTATTCCTCCACCGCGCGGCATTATCTATGACCGCAATGGCATCGTGCTGGCGCAAAACTCGCCTTCCTTCAGCCTGGAAATCACCCCGGACGAGGCCGGCGACATGGAGACCACGCTACGCGAGCTGGGTGAGTTAGTCGCACTCAACGAGCGCGATCTCAAGCGCTTTCGCCGGGAGATCGCGCAGAAACGCCGCTTCGAGGCGGCCCCGTTGCGCTTTAATTTGACTGAAGAAGAAATGGCGCGCCTGGCCGTCAACCGTTACCGCTTTCCGGGCGTGGAGGTGGTGGCGCGCATGACGCGCGAGTATCCGCTGGGCAGCCTTGCCGTGCATGCCATCGGCTATGTGGGGCGCATCAACGAGGCCGAATTGAAAAAGCTCGACACCAATTACAGCGGCACTACGCACATGGGCAAGCTGGGCATTGAGAAGGCCTACGAAGATATGCTGCATGGCACCGTCGGTGTTGAACAGGTCGAGACTACCGCACGGGGGCGCGCGTTGCGTGTATTGGGACGCACCCCACCCACCGCAGGCAAGAATCTTTATTTGACGATAGATATCAGGCTCCAGGCAACGATTGAGGGCATACTTGGCGACAGGCGCGGCGCGGTGGTGGCGATTGAACCCAAAACCGGCGAGGTGTTGGCCTTCGCCAGTACGCCGGGCTATGACCCCAACCTGTTCGTCAACGGCATTTCCTCAGAGGATTACAAGGCACTGCAAACCTCGCTGGACAAGCCCATGATCAACCGCGCCCTGCAGGGCCAATATCCACCCGGCTCCACGGTCAAGCCGTTTTATGCCTTGGCGGGTCTGGAATACAACAAGATATCGGCTGACGACACGGTTTCCTGCCACGGCTATTTTCAGCTTCCGGGCGTCGCCCACCAATACCGCGACTGGAAAAAAGAGGGGCATGGCGCTATGAACCTCGAACATGCCGTCGAACAGTCCTGCGATGTGTATTTTTATACGCTGGCACTCAGGCTGGGCATAGACAAGATGGCCGAGTTCATGACCCGTTTTGGCCTGGGCCACAAAACCGGCATCGATCTCCCCGGCGAGATGGCGGGTGTAATGCCCTCGTCGGCCTGGAAACGCAAAAGATATAATCAGCCGTGGTATGGCGGTGAAACCCTGATCGCGGGTATTGGACAGGGCTATGTGCTGACCACCCCCTTGCAACTCGCAACGATCACCGCCACGATGGCCAATCAGGGCGTGCAAATGAAGCCGCATCTGTTGCATGCCGTGCAAGAACCCGGCAGCGCCAGCATCACCGCGCAGAAGCCGCAACAGAGTGGGCGCGTGCCTGTGGTCAACGAGGAAAATTGGCGCGCCGCCGTTAATTCCATGGTGAGTGTTGTACATGGCGGACGCGGCACGGCGTATAGCAGTATAGGGCGCACCGCTACCTATAAAATCGCCGGCAAAACGGGCACGGCACAGGTGGCGGGGATTAAGCAGGGTGCAAAATACAACGAAAGCCAAACCCCGGAGCGGTTGCGCGACCACGCACTGTTCGTGGCCTTTGCCCCCGCTGAAGCGCCGCAGATCGCCATGGGTGTGATCGTGGAAAACGGCGGTCACGGCAGCAGTACGGCAGCGCCGGTGGCGCGCGTGGCGATGGACTATTACCTGAAAGATTTACTCGGCCAGGGGTCGGCAGCCAAGTCCCCGGAAGCCGGGGCCAAGCCGGGTGTTCCGCCCGTTGAAGGGGGGGCAAAAAAGACCGTACCAACACCTGCTCCCGTGGTGCCGGAAGCTACCCAGGGAGCTACTCAAGATGAGTGAGGTGAAATGAACACACAGAAACTTAAAGTTTGGACGTGGAGCAAGCGTCCTGCACTTGGTTCCCGACGTTTATGAACCAAAAAGCCATACCCGTTTATACCCGCCCCAAGGAACAGGGCTTTTTGTTTCGGTTATTGCAGCGTATCCACGTTGATATACCGCTGTTGTCCGGCCTGCTGCTGTTGTCGGCGGCGGGCCTGGTGGTGCTGTACAGTGCGGGCGGGCAGAGCGTGGATGTGCTGACGCGCCAGGTGATGCGGCTCGCCCTTGCCTTTGCCGTGATGCTGGTGCTTGCCCAGATTCACCCGCAACACCTCCAGCGTTGGGCGCCGTGGCTATTCGGCGCGGGGATTTTGCTGCTGGTGGCGGTGTTGCTGGTGGGCGATATCGGCAAGGGCGCGCGGCGCTGGCTGGAGCTTGGGGCATTCCGCTTTCAGCCCTCCGAAATGATGCGTATCGCCGTGCCCATGATGGTCGCCTGGTATCTGGCGAACAGCCCGCTGCCTCCCCACCCGCTGAAACTGATTGTCGCTGGTGTGCTGGCGATCATGCCCACGCTGCTCATCGCCAAGCAGCCTGATTTGGGCACGTCGTTGCTGATTGCCTGCTCGGGAATATTCGTGATTTTTCTGGGCGGGGTGCGCTGGCGCTATATCATAGCCGTCGGGACCTTGGTGGCGGCATTTGTGCCCATCGCCTGGTCGCTGATGCACGACTACCAGCGGCAGCGCGTGCTCACCTTCATCGACCCGGAGAGCGACCCGCTGGGCACTGGCTATCACATCATTCAGTCGAAAATCGCCATTGGCTCCGGTGGTCTTTACGGCAAGGGTTGGCTGAACGGCACGCAGTCCTACCTCGATTTTATTCCCGAGCGCTCCACCGACTTCATCTTCGCTGTGTTGAGCGAGGAGTTTGGCCTGATCGGCATTTTGGTGGTGCTGGCGATTTATCTGTTCATCGTCATGCGCGGGTTGTATATCGCCTCGCAGGCGCGTGACACCTTCACGCGCCTGCTGGCGGGCAGCCTCATCCTGACGTTCTCCGTGTATATCTTCGTCAACATCGGTATGGTCACCGCCCTGCTGCCTGTGGTGGGTGTTCCCCTGCCGCTGATCAGCTATGGTGGAACATCAATGGTGACGGTGATGGCCGGGTTCGGTATCCTGATGTCCATACACACTCACCGCAAGCTGGTACCGACATGACCAACAACATCAATATCACGCACGTAAAGGCATTGTCGCTGGCGGCACTGCTTTTCGCACCCATGCAGCCCGCTTTGGCCGACGGCATTGCATTGCGCCCGGAAGTACGCCAGTTTGTTGACGACATGGTCACCCGCAACAATTTCAATCGTGACGAACTGACCGTGCTGCTCAGCCAGGCTGAAACACGCGCGGATATCATCGCCGCCATCACCAAGCCCGCCGAGGCCAAGCCCTGGTTTCAATACCGGCAAATTTTCCTCAACGAGGCGCGTATCCGGGGCGGCGTGGAGTTCTGGGACAAGCACACCGATCTTCTGGTGCGCGCGCAGACCGCCTACGGCGTGCCACCCGAAATTATCACCGCCATCATCGGCGTGGAGACAGGTTATGGCAAGCGTACCGGCTCTTACCGTGTGCTGGATGCGCTCAGTACGCTAGGTTTCGACTATCCGCCACGCAGCAAATTCTTTCTTGGCGAATTGGAAAATTTTCTGCTGATGGCGCGCGAAGAGAAGCTCGACCCACTCGTTCCACAGGGCTCCTATGCCGGCGCGATGGGCATGCCGCAATTCATACCCAGCAGCTTTCGCAGGTTTGCGGTGGATTTTGACGCCGATGGCTCGCGCGACCTGTGGAACAACGTGGCGGATGTGATCGGTAGTGTCGGGTATTATTTTTTCGCCAACGGATGGCAGCCTGGTCAACCTGTGGTGAGCCGGGCGAAGGTCGATGGCGAGAGTTTCAAGGCGTTGCTGGCCGGGGGTATAAAGCCCAGTGTCAGCCTGAAAAAGCTCAAGGAAAACGGTGTCGCCATTGCGGATACCCTTCCCGAGGATCAACCCGGCGCCCTGCTTGAATTCCAGGCAGAAACCGGACCGGAGTACTGGGTCGGCCTGCAAAATTTTTATGCCATTACCCGCTACAACCGCAGCCCCTTGTATGCGATGGCGGTATATCAGCTCAGCCAGGAAATCCGTGCATTGCGCAATGCACGGCGTGTAAGTGACAATAGCGTATCGCCCCCGACAACCAACACCCAGGATTGATTCACATGAATATCCGTCCCATGTTGTTGCTTTTTGCAGTATCGGTTTTGTTGAACGCCTGCGGCACCGTGCCTGACCGGGCAAGCGGACCGCGCGGCGGTGCGGCTCCGTTACCGGGCGGCGTGATCCCGACGCCAGACAAAGATGGCCCGCCGCCGCGCGGAGCAGTCGATATCGCCTCCATCCCCGATATCGTGCCGCGCGAGGAGCCGCGCAGCAAATTCGGCAATCCTGCGGTTTACACGGTGGCCGGTACAAGTTACCGCACCATGACCAGCAGCGAAGGCCATGTGGAACGCGGCCTTGCCTCGTGGTATGGCACTAAATTCCATGGCCGCCGCACCTCCAGCGGTGAGCCGTATGACATGTATGGCATGACCGCCGCCCACAAGACATTGCCCCTGCCCACCTATGTCGAGGTCACCAACCTCAAAAACGGCCGTAAACTGGTCCTGAAAGTGAACGACCGTGGGCCATTTCATGAAGGCCGCATCATCGACCTGTCCTACGCCGCTGCGCAAAAACTTGGCATTAACAGCACCGGGCCAGTCGAAATTCGCACCATCACGCCCGGCGCTCCGCCCTCCGCGCAAATAGCCACCCAGCCCAGCAGTGAGTCGTCTCCCACAGACACACAGGAACCTAAGCGCTACCTGCAAGTCGGTGCATTTTCTGAGCGCGGCAAGGCCGAAAAACTGCGGTCGCGCCTACAGGAGCACGCACCCGGCAATATACAAATCTCCTCCAGCAAAAAAGCGCAAAGCACTATCTATCGAGTGCGTATCGGCCCGCTGGCCAGCGTGGAGGAGACCGATCAGATGGCCGCCCGGCTCTCTGATCTGGGGATTCGTGAAAGTCAGATTGTTAGTGATTAAGCCATCGTTCATTGTAGTCTGTACATTGAGAATGATGGGAACGGCATAAGGAGAAAGCATGATGCGTAGCAGTATAGGAAAATTTGTATTGATTATGGGTTTGTCTGTATCGTCAGCCGCTTTTGCTGAAGAACACAAGGTACAGATGTCAAATGGCGGTGACGATGGCGTGATGCTGTTCGAGCCTGGCTATATCAAAGTAAATGTTGGGGACACGGTTACATTTGTTGTAAAAGATCCCGGCCATAATGTCATTTCCCTTCATGTTCCGGAAGGCGCCAATAGCTGGAAGGGTAAGGTCAGCACGAGCCTCTCCGTGACCCTGAATAAAGAAGGGGTTTATTTGTATGAGTGCGATCTACACAAAATGATCGGCATGGTGGGCGTGATTCAGGTTGGCAAGCCCGTCAATCTTGACGCCGCCAAGAAGGCCGCCGCTGAAATTTCCAAAAAAATGGCGATGGGTGGTGAAATTTTCGATGGGTATTTATCGAAAGTTAAATAAACCTTGAAACCTCTTTTTGTCCACGAAAGTCACGAAATAAAACAAAAACATGGATTGCTTCATCAATTCATCGGATGGGCGGGCGGCAAGTAAAATTGCGATATGCACGTGAATATTTTCGTGTTTTTTCGTGAGTTTCGTGGACGGCTGAGTTTTTAGGATGGTGCGGTTAATTATGGTCGCGCGCCCTCTTGCCGGAGCGTCCGCTGATTAAAGTCGTCGTCTTTCAGGCCGACGTTGATCTCCACCTGCTCCATGTCGTAAACAACCGTGGCATTGCTGAGCATGTTTTGCGCCACAGCAGTTTTCCATAGCCAGGCGTTTTTGATCTTCTGCCAACGCACCGTCTGTTTTTTGATCAGCGTGCCTTGCTTGTTGTAGTAGTCGACGCGGCTTTCCACGCAATCTTCCCAATCCGGTGTCTTGCTGAACCAGCTAACGCGTCTGCTGTATGAGGAGTTGCCTTTGGGAGTGCTCTCCACCAGGTAATATTGCTGGTTTTCCTGGCTGGTGGCGCCCAGGTAGCGGTGTACATCTTCATCCAGGGCGCGAATGCGCAGGTCTTCATCGGTATAACCCCAATCCATGTTTTCGGGGTCACGCTGGGAGATGCGCCGCGCCATTCTGGTCTCTGGCAGGTAGACCCATTGATCCGGCACCTTGCCTTCCGAGATGTAAGACCAGCGCATGAAGTTGAGGCCACGACTGTCCGGTGGATAGGTCATGTAGAGGATCGTCTTGTCAACGAGACCATCCTGCCCTTTGTAGTCTTTCCACAGGCGCGTGAACTGGGTGCTGATTTTTTTTCCGGCGGGGTCGTTGAGGGTGATGCGCAACCGCGAGCGCTGGTCATCACCCGCGTATTTGTAATAACAATGCTGCACGATCTCGGTGGCGCTGGGTTCTGCGGCCTTGGCGGCGACGGCGCCAGCCATCAAAAACAGGGCCACTGACACGGTGATTTTTGGATTCATGAGGCTCTACGCTTGCTCAGGCAACAACAGTAATACCAGTAAAGTATTATTTCACACATGCGCTGCCAGAAGGATAGGGTTTTTCAGGTGGCCGTTAAGCGTTACAATATACACACCGCTCGCATATAGATTGTGCTGTACGCTGTTCCATCTTTATTATCGCAACAAGCCCTAGAGGAAGTCCCCGCTGTGAATGCCATGTTTAACCCCCGTTTCTCCGCATCACGCCAATTACGCAACCAATGCTTGATAACTGCCCTCCTGTTGACGCTGGGTACCCTCGGCATCACCGCGCAGGCACAGGTTCCGCCCGCTCCCCAGATTGCAGCGCGCGGTTATATTCTTCAGGATTCTCAAAGCGGCACTGTGCTGGTGACGCTGAACGCGGATCAACACATGGAACCGGCCAGCCTTACCAAGCTGATGACCGCCTACCTGGTGTTCGATGAGCTGCGCTCCGGCAAGATCAAGCTCAGCGACATGGTCACCATCAGCGAAGCGGCATGGCGCACCGAAGGCTCCCGCACCTTTGCCCAGGTGGGCACGCAAATCGCCGTGGAGAACCTTATCAAGGGCATGATCGTGCAATCCGGCAACGATGCCACGGTGGCGCTTGCCGAGCAGGTGGCGGGCACTGAGCCGGTGTTCGTCTCGATGATGAACCAGCGCGCGAAATTGCTGGGCATGACTAACACCCACTTCATGAACAGCACCGGCCTGCCCGATCCGCAGCACTACACTACAGCGCGTGATCTGGCGGCACTGGCGCGTGCAGTGGTCCGCGACTTCCCCCAGTATTACAAGTGGTATTCGCTGCGCGAATTCACCTTCAACGGCATCACCCAGCCCAACCGCAACCTGCTGTTGTACCGCGATCCCACGGTGGACGGCATGAAGACCGGTCATACCGAGAGCGCAGGTTTTTGTCTGGTGTCCTCCGCGTTGCGTGACAACATGCGCCTGATCTCGGTGGTGTTGGGCACAGAGAGCGAAAAAGCCCGCGCCAATGAGAGCCAAACTCTGCTCAATTACGGCTTCCGCTTCTATGAAACGCACCGCGTTTACGCAGCGAATAAACCGCTCACCACCGTGCGCGCCTGGAAAGGCGAGGCCGAAAACCTGTCACTGGGGTTGAGCAAGGATCTCTATCTCACCATTCCGCGTGGTCAGTACAAAAAACTGGCCGCCTCGATGAACGTCACGCCATTGATCACCGCGCCCGTCAAAAAGGGCCAGTCCTATGGTACAGTTTCCATTGTCCTTGATGGCAAGGTGATCAGCAAGCAACCACTGATTGCTCTGCAAGGCATCGAGGAAGGCGGGGTGTGGCGGCGTTTCGTTGATTGGATATTGTTACTCGTTAAATAATCGGGGGCGCACCATGACTGATCAAACACAAACCGTTTATCTCAACGGCAAGTTTATGCCCATCGAGCAGGCCTATGTGCCGGTGCTGGATCGCGGCTTCATCTTCGGTGATGGTGTCTACGAAGTGATCCCCGTCTATTCGCGCCGCCCGTTCCGGCTCCCGGAGCACCTGCGGCGTTTGCAGCACAGTCTCGACGGCATACGCCTGATAAACCCCCACGCCGATGCAACATGGACTGACTTGTTTGAACAACTGGTCGCGCGCAGTGAGGGCGAAGACCAGTACCTTTACCTGCAAATTACACGCGGCGTTGCCAAGCGTGATCATGCTTTTCCCGCTAATGTGCCAGCCACCGTCTTCATGATGAGCAGCCCGCTGGTCACCCCGCCCGAGGCACTGCGTGCCACGGGTGTAGCGGCAGTCAGTGCGCTGGACAACCGCTGGCTGCGCTGCGACATCAAGGCGATTGCGCTGCTGCCCAACGTGTTGCTGCGCCAACAGGCCATCGACGCTGGCGCTGCTGAAACGCTGCTGCTGCGCGACGGATTCCTCACCGAGGGCTCGGCCAGCAACATCTTCGTGGTGGCCAACAACACCCTGCTCGCACCACCCAAAACCCATTTGATGCTACCTGGTATCACCTACGACGTGATTCTGGAACTCGCCACCACGCACGGCATCCTCCACGAAGTGCGAGAAATCACCGAGCACGAAGTGCGCACCGCCCAGGAGCTGTGGCAGACCTCATCCACCCGCGAGGTCGTACCCATCACAACGCTCGACGGTAAACCAGTGGGCAACGGCAAGCCTGGGCCACTGTTTCATGAAATGTACGCACTGTATCAGGATTATAAGCGGGCCGTGCGCGCGGGCGGAGTGTAATTCCATCTCGTGTTTTTACTCCCGGCTTCGCCCCCCTCGCTACGCTCTCCCCGCAAGGCGGGAGAGGGGGGTATATATTATTCTCTGAGATAGAAATGGAATTGAGCCAAGATTGTCCATTAGCGCTAAAACCATACACTTAAACCTAAAAACGAGCCACATGAACAGCGAGCAAGAATCCCCGCTCACATTTCCAACCGAGTTCCCCATCAAGGCAATGGGGTTGGCAAGCCCTGCGTTTGAAGCGTTGGTGCTTGAGATTATCCGGTGTCACGCGCCGGATCTTGGCGAGGGCGCCGTGTACAGCCGCGCCAGCAAAAGCGGCAAATACCTCTCCGTCACCGCCACCATCCAGGCCACCAGCCGCGCCCAGCTTGACGCTATCTACCTCGATTTAACCGCGTGCCCCAAGGTTTTATGGGCGTTGTGATACCGTTGCGCCGTGATGACGCGGGCTAAGGCTCCGTTCATCAATCTGCAAGCGTCTTTCAGTCAGACGCTACGTAGGGTGCGTCATACGCACCGATGCCTTCGAATGGCAACACGTAGCAGGATTTAGTTTCGCCATTATTTTTGTTACCTTTCCCTTGCCGTGCCGTTTTACCACATGGTTATCCATAAAATGCTTTGGCGGCTTATCACGCAGCCCGGCTTGCGAAATGCCTCACATAGCGCGCGTCCAATCGGTCTCTGTCGAGTATGATCAACATGTCCGCTACATTAAAGTGCGGGTCCCAGGCGGGTTCGCAGATCGGAAGAGCGTCGTGTA
>CAMTYI010000200.1:0-37063 GCA_947085925.1 uncultured Gammaproteobacteria bacterium | reverse complement strand
GTGCAATGGGCGGTAGATCGACTCAATCACCGGCCACGTAAAGTACTTGGATTTAGAACCCCTTACGAGGTATTCTTCGGGGTGTCGGTAAGCTACACCAAGCCACCATTAGCTGTTGCACTTCGAACTTGAATCCGCGTTGGATTTTGAAACCAATAGAAGGAAAAAAGGGAAAGCCTTTGCTCGCACTGACGGGCACATTATCACCAAACCCATTCGGAACAGTGGATACTAAATTATTACCATTAGGTGAAAAGATATAACCCTCAACATTTTGTTGCCCATAGGCATTCAGAATATCGGCAAATAGACTTAAATAACCGATGCGGATCGGCGTGCTATATTCGGCGCGCAGATCAAGCCGATGGTAAATCGGCAATCGTTCGGAATTTAGCACACCATACACTGGGTCTGTAACTGCGGGATTATTGGCATTGGTTCGCGTGCCCACGATGGGCGTATAAAGCCCCCCACTTCTTAAACTCCATTTCAACCCAAAGCTCCAGTTTTGGTTGTGGCGATAATTGGCTACCCAATTTATCATCACTGGCCGATCATAATCGAAAGGCCTTTTCTCCCCTGTGCGTTCGTCCTGCCTTTCCGTTTTTGAAAGGCTCACTGCCAGCCAGCCTTCCCATTTCTGTGTGAGTTTTTTATTAAGTAAAAATTCCACGCCATAAGCTCGGCCAGACGCATCATTGGAATAATTATTTGGAAAATCCCCACGACTGTTATCCTTGATGCCAATCACCACATTTTTAAGGTCTTTATAATAGGCATCCAAGGTCCATGACCAGTCTTGAGCGAGCTTATTTTCAAGTCCTAATACATAATGATTTGCATCAACATATTGAAGCTTTGGATTGCCGATGATATTCATCATTTCTTGCAATTGAGGTAGCTGTGCATACCGGCCAATGGCTGCGTTAATTGCCCAAAAATCATCCACGGCATAATTTAAGCGAAAACGTGGCTGCCATGCCTGTCGACTCAAATAATCATCCCTCGTGTAATTGATACCGCTGGTGAATAACAGCTTCTTCGTGGCTTGCCATTTATCTTCCGCATAGGCGTTTATGGTGCTTAAATTTAATGGTTGCTGAAATTGATATAACGGCGCATCAAGTGTTGGACAATCAGGATCAAAGCTGGTGCAAGAGACGATTTTGGCTCTGGCTTTTGATTTATGTTTTGTATTATCGATTCCTAAACCTATTTTTAGCCAATGCGCATCTGTCAACCGTCGTCCGTAATGAGAACGCAATAGTTCGCGATTCGTGTCCACGGAAAAAAATTGGCCAGTGCCATAGCGCACAGAGCTTTCTTCAGCCGTATGCGTGAGCAAGGTTGTCAGGCTACTGGCGCCGTCCCTTGGTAGATAATTCCACACTATCCCCTGGCTATCAAAGCCGCGAGTTCGACTGGCTGGGCCGGCGAAGTCAGGGTCGCGCATGGCTTCGTTGGAATTTTTTGCAAAGGTTGCGGCGACGGAGTCGCTCGCCCCTGCGGCAACGGCAATTAATTGATTTTCGCCGCCCAGTTGCCATAAATATTTAAATTGATAGTCATCGGCGATGGGCAATTTATCGACTTCTATGCCACTATTTTTGCCCAGGACAGTTGTCTTATCGGCAAATTTATCAATCAAGCTGCGACGATAGGAGGCATAAAATGCCTGATTTTTATTGATTGCTGTTTCAAAAAGGACGCCCGTTCTCAGAAAGCTCCAATCCAAGGTTGTTGTAAAAGTCTGGTTACGCGGGTCACGCAACTTGACGTCAATGACGGCACCCGTAGCATTGTTGTATTGGCTTCCAAACGCGGCAGGGTATAAATCAAAACTGCGAATCAAATTCTCATTAAAAATACTGTTTCCAAAATCATGGAATAAATAACGTGCCGGAATAAAATCGATGTAATACGCATTATCATCCGGCGCGGAGCCACGAACTGCAGGCGCATTGCTGTAATCGCTGGCAGTGGTTACGCCTGGCAATGCTTTTATGGCGTTGAGCGGATCCAGGCCAACACCGGGAACTTTAAACAGCCGCTCTGTTTTCGTGTTCATTTCACTCGAATCATTGTCGACGCTTTTCGAAGTAACCACCACTTCCGGTAATTGAACAACAGGGCCAGTGTTTTTTTCTTTAGCCAGTGCCGTGTTTTGAAAGATACAAATGCAAAGCGCCATCACGAGGGGCGATCGAAAATGCTTCGTGGATCTTGCCAAGATTGTGGTCATCCCCTCATTTCTCATTGAACTCGGCTGACAATGTGCCTGGATTTTTGCCATTTTCAAGACCAGGGGTTATCACTTGAAAGTTACCCGTTACAGCTTCTGAATAAGATTGCCAAGTTTTGCCATCAAAGCTAACCCAATTTTCGAATCCGTAAACATCTTTCCGTAGTGATACTTGCAAAGTTTCCTGAGCTGGCTGGGTCAATAGACTACCTTTAATCGAAGCTACGACAGCAAGAGGTGTACCGGCAGGGTAAAAGATGATGAATTTTTTCCCAATGGGCGCGGATTCCCCGAACTTAACCACGGGCAATTTGGAAAAAGTTTCTTGGGATGGCTTTGTTAGCACCGCGCAGCCGGTTAAAGCAGTCATGCCAAAAATAATGAATAATTTCTCTATGCGACTCATTCTTTCCCCTTTCTTTTGTTAATGGATGCCAATAAATAGGTCAACTAAAATTAGGCGAAGTCACTAGCCCGAGTGTTTCATAAATTCGCGAGATGATCGCGCAGGGTTTTGATTGATAGGGGGCAATGTGAAGATGCGCCGTAGTGATTCATACGATTGATTGAATAAAATTCCCATAGCTATCAAAAGACCAACAAGGGCGCGCATGTGTTATGAAACATTCGGGCTAGCAGTGCCCTCGGCAACACTGATGCCACAGTCTCTTTTTACGATGTTACATGGCATGATTCTCTCCTTGTGCTTAGTGATGCATGGCCTAGATCACGGTGATACCGATATTTGATGCCTGTCATTGACACGAGACCTTAGCGTTCCCTTTCACTTGGGGATGACCTATTCTATATAGAAACGGCGCTGAGATATGTATCGAAGTGTATCTATAGGTACTATTGTCTTTGCCCAGCCCTTATTAACGGCCGCTGTATGAGCAGGCACGAACCGCAAACACGATAATAGTCATGACCTATTCCACTGTATTTGATGAACCCTACCGTATTCTGTTGGTGGAAGACGATTTGCGGTTAGCGGTGTTGATACAAGAGTATCTGGAGCAGCAAGGTTTTGTGGTCATGATTGAACCGCGTGGAGACCGCGCCACGGTACGCATACTGGATGAACGACCTGATCTTGTGATTCTGGACGTCATGCTGCCGGGCTGTGACGGATTCGAAATCTGTCGGAACGTTCGCAGCCAAAGCACCTGTTCCATTATCATGCTCACCGCCCGTAGTGAAGATATCGATCAAGTGGCGGGGCTAGAACTTGGTGCTGATGATTATGTGACCAAGCCAGTGCAACCACGTGTATTACTGGCGCGTATTCGCGCACTGTTGCGGCGTGGTCCGCCAAACCTAACCACGTTGAGGCAACCCGCAGAGGCTCAATATTTGATATTTGGAAATCTGGTTATATATTCAGCAGCGCGCGAAGTACGGCTCGATGGAGATGCCATTGATCTCAGCGGCAACGAATTTGAAACACTCTGGCTGTTGGCGTGTCACGCGGGCCAAGTGCTGAGCCGTGATGCATTGCTCACCTCATTACGTAAAATAGAGTACGACGGACTGGATCGTTCGGTAGATTTGCGCATCTCACGTTTGCGCAAAAAACTACACGATAATCCCTCACAACCTACCCGCATAAGAACGATCCGCGGCAAAGGTTATCTATTTGTCGCGGAGGCGTGGAGCTAATGGCTTATGGGTAAGCTTTTCCTCACACTCTACACACTGATTGCTATCGCTGTTGCGAGCTTTTTGATCGGGCAGATAACACTGACCGATTCACTAATAAAAGGCCCCATCGAGCGATATTATGCCGATCTTTCCAAAGGCTCCATAATATTGCTTGAGGACTCCCTGGATAAGAATCAGGAGCATTGGCCGGAACAGCTACGCCAGTTGAAAAAAGCGTTTGGGTATCCTATCGAGATGCGCCGTATCGACGATCTCGCGCTACCCAACGAGCAGCTACAGCGCTTGCGTAACGGCGAAATCCTCTATGAAAAAATCGACAACGCCGACTATTTATACCGACGCGTGCGGGGCAGTGATATGACGTGGGAGATCGTGCTCTCGGAAACCCAAACAGAGCACTATCAGCGAGTGACCTCAGTTACCTTTTATCTGCTCGAGCAGGCTCTGTTACGCCAGCCGAAGTCCATCTGGCCCGATGTATTGGTACGGCTCAACACACAATTCACCTTTCCCATCGCCTTGCAATCGATGGAGAGCATGACACTCACGCCGGCGCAACGTGGTCGATTGAGTGCAGGGCTGGTTTTGTCAACCGATGCTGCCACGCCCACTGAGCGCCATCATCACCGTATTGATACCACCGGCGATATATTGACTATTGGTCCCTTCGCCGCGCCTCTATTTTTAACCAAGATGCCCTTCATCCTGTTGTTCCTCTTTGCCATCCTTATGGCGCTGACGGTGTTAATTTGGGTGCGCCCTCTATGGCGTGGTTTGGCGCAACTGCGTAGCACCGCCGAAGCTTTTGGACGGGGCGATTTCTCTGTGCGTACCCATATCGCGCCGCGTGCGGCACTGGGACAGTTCGCACAAACTTTCAATGCTATGGGAGAGCGCATCCAGCAGCTCATCTCTTCACACAAGGAGTTGACCAATGCGGTGTCGCACGAGTTGCGCACGCCGGTTGCGCGGCTACGTTTCGGCATGGAGATGTTGCAAAGTGCGCCGGATGAACAGACGCGCACGCGTCATATTGCCGGCATGAATGGCGACATTGATGAGCTGGAAGGATTGATAGCCGAGTTACTTACTTATGCACGTTTCGATCGTGCCACGCCAGCGTTGACGTTGCAGCGTCAAGAGCTAGAGGCTTGGTTGAACGAAACGGTGCGCCGTGCCTGGACAAAAGATCACCAGATCACATTGCATCTTCATCCCGCGCCTATCGCTAATGCACCATGCGCGTATTTCGAACCTAAACTCATGGCTCGCGCCGTGGGCAATATTTTACAAAACGCCCAGCGTTATGCCATACAGCACATTGAGGTGAGCACCGACGTCAGCGCCAGCACCTGCCGCATTATTATTGACGACGATGGCCCCGGCATTCCGTCAGTCGATCGTGCGCGTATCTTCGATCCTTTCACACGCCTGGATACAAGCCGTAATCGCGCCTCCGGCGGATATGGCTTAGGGTTGGCAATCGTCCGACGCATCATGCAGTGGCATGGTGGCAACATTGGCGTGGAAGAATCACCGCTGGGTGGTGCACGGTTTGTCATCTCATGGCCTTCAAGCTGTGCGTAGTTGCACCCCACGGAGGATATAGACGCCAGATAAACTAGTCTCATCGTATGGGGCTGAGGGATGAGTCCTGCTAAGAGTTGGGCAGTGATGCCTGCACGATAAGGAGACCAGCCGTCGATACTCATCGAATTTACACCGCTTTATTCTCCGGCTTACGCCGAAGTATAGCTAGCATAAACGGTATATTTGCCCAAGAGCAAGAGTGATCTCATCAAGCAGATTGTTGTAGGTAACTACCAGCGAGGCAACCTGGAAGGAGTGAAACGGGTGCTGGGGATCGTCACTCCGTCGCATCCCAGATTGCTTGTTACTCCATTCGGGCTTACTTGCTCGCCTTTCCCCAAACCTACAACAACACCCGCTCAATCCCGCCCTGCTTCGTTTTTTCGACGAATGCCTGCTGCCAGTTTTCGCCGAGCAGCCTATTGGCAAGCTCCACCACGATGTAGTCGGTCTGCATGCCGGTATCATCTGCATAACGCGACAGGCCTTGCTGGCAGGCGGGGCAGGAGGTGAGCATTTTGACTTCGTCGTGTTCTACGGTCTCCGCGCCGGTGAGTGCCTTGATGCCCTTGTGCAGTTCTTCCTGTTTGCGGAAGCGCACCTGGGTGGCGATGTCGGGGCGGGCGACGGCGAAGGTGCCGGCTTCGCCGCAGCAGCGTTCGGAGAGTTGCACGCCCTGCCCCATCAGGTTGGAGGCCACGCTGATCGGGTTGTGGGTTTTCATCGGCGTGTGGCAGGGGTCGTGATAGATGTATTTCACGCCGGGCACACCATTCAGGCTTATACCCTTTTCCATAAGATATTCGTGGATATCGAGCAGGCGGCAGCCGGGGAAGATGGAATCAAACTCGTATTTGAGGAGTTGGTCCATGCAGGTGCCGCAGGAGACGATCACGGTTTTGATGTCGAGATAGCTCAGGGTGTTGGCCATGCGGTGGAACAGCACGCGGTTGTCGGTGCTGATCTGGCGGCCTTTGGCCTCGTCACCGCTGGAGGTCTGCGGATAGCCGCAGCACAAGTAACCCGGCGGCAGTACAGTCTGCGCGCCCACCTCGTGGAGCATGGCGAGGGTGGCAAGCCCGACCTGACTGAACAGCCGTTCCGAGCCGCAGCCGGGGAAATAAAACACTGCGTCGGAATCGTCGTTGACCTTGGCGGGGTCGCGCAGGATGGGTATGACGCCTTTGTCTTCCACACCGAGCTGGGCGCGGGTGGTCTTGGCGGGCAGGGCGCCGGGCAGCGGTTTTTTCACGAATTGAATTACCTGCGCCGCGATCTTGGGCTTGCCGGTGGTGGCGGCGGGGCGCTCCTGCTTTTTACCGAGCAGCCCCATGCGCTTTGCCAGATTATGCCCCAGGCGCTGACCGGCATAGCCCCAACCGATCATGGTCTTGCGCATCAGCTTGATGGTGGCCGGGTCAGTGACGTTCAGGAAGGCCATCGAGACCGCCGTGCCAGGGCTTGCGTGACGCTGGCCGCGTTGTTTCAGAATGCGGCGCATGCGCACGGTGACATCGCCGAAGTCGATGTTGACCGGGCAGGGATTAAGGCATTTGTGGCAGACCGTGCAGTGATCGGCGACATCGTTCATCTCGTCGAAATGACGAATCGAGATACCGCGCCGGGTCTGTTCTTCGTAAAGAAAGGCCTCGATGATCAGGCCGGTGGCGAGGATCTTGTTGCGCGGCGAGTAAAACAGGTTGGCGCGCGGCACATGCGTGTTGCACACCGGCTTGCACTTGCCGCAGCGCAGGCAGTGGCGGATGTCGTCGTTGAGCGCGCCGAGTTCGCTTTGCTCCAGGATCAACGCCTCCTGCTGCACCAGCCGCAGCGAGGGCGTGTAGGCATTGTGCAGGCCGGAACCGGCCAGCAGCTTGCCACGGTTGAAGCGGCCATGGGGGTCGATCTTCTGCTTGTAGTCGGCAAAGGCCGCCACCACTTCTGGCTCCAGATAGTGCATTTTGGTGATGCCGATGCCGTGCTCGCCGGAGATGACCCCGCCCAGCGCCACGGCCAGGGCCATGACGCGATCAACGATGCGGTCGGCCTCTTGCAGCATCTCGTAATCGTTGGAGTTGACCGGGATGTTGGTGTGTACGTTACCGTCGCCGGCGTGCATGTGGGTCGCCACGAACAGTCGGCTGGAACGGATGCGGGTGTGGATCTCGTCGAAGCGCGTGTGGAATTTCTCCAGTTCGCGGCCTGCGAAAATAGCCTTCAGCGGCCGTTCCACCTCGTGGCGGTATGATATGCGCAATTCACGGCGTTGCAGCAGATCGAACAGGGTATCGCCTACACGCACCTTGGCCCGTGTCTCGGAATCGAGCAAGGTTGGAGATAACGAAGCGGGGGCATCCAGATAGTCCAGAATGGCCGTCCACTGCTGCTGGATCTTGAGCAAATAGTCGCGGGCAGCGCTGATCTTGTTGGTGATGATCTCGTCGCTCTCGGCGCTGGTTTGATAATCGGCGCTGCGGCGCAATTCCGTCAAATCGCCACCCAGATACTCCAGCAGAGCTGCTACCAGACGCAGCTTGTTGTGCATCGACTGCTCGATGTTGATGCGCTCGATGCCTAGGGTGTACTCGGCGAGGCGCTCCAGCGGGATCACCACGTCTTCGTTGATCTTGAAAGCATTGGTGTGCGCGGCGATGGCGGCGGTGCGGGAGCGGTCTGCCCAGAAGCGACTGCGCGCCTCGGGGCTCACCGCGACGAAGCCCTCCGCCTCGCGGGCGTTGGCCAGCCGCACCACCTGGGAGACGGCTTGCGCCACGGCATTTTCCTCGTCACCCGCCACGTCGATGATCAACACCATCTTGGGCCGCTCACGACGCGGCGCCTTGGTGCTGTAATTCACCGCGCGCACATAGTGCTCGTCCAGATGCTCCATGCCTGCCAACAATACGTCGGGCAGGGTATCTATATAATTCTTGATCTCCACGATAGCCGGCACGGCGTTGCACAGGTCGGCACCGAAGAACTCCAGGCACACGGTACGGGTAAAGCGCGGCTCGCGGTGCAAGATAAACACCCCGGAGGTAATCAGCCCGTCACAGCCTTCCTTCTGGACACCGGGCAGGCCGCCCAGGAATTTGTTGGTGACATCCTTGCCCAAACCCTCTTTGCGCAACTCCGGGCCGGGGATGCGCAGAATCTCGGAGACGCCGGTCGGTGTCTTGCCATCGGCACGGTAATGGGTGACGCGGAACTCGGCGAACGCCACCTCGTGGATCTTGCCCAGATTATGGTTAAGGCGCTCCACCTCCAGCCATTGCGCATCGGGGGTAACCATGCGCCACGACACCAGGTTGTCCAGGCACGTGCCCCACAGCACGGCCTTTTTGCCGCCCGCATTCATGGCGATGTTGCCGCCGATGGTGGAGGCGTCCTGCGAGGTGGGATCAACGGCGAAGACGTGACCAGCGGCATAGGCCAGCTCGGAGACACGCTTGGTGATCACGCCAGCCTCAGCGCGCACCGTGGCGACCGTATCGGGCACGCCGGGCAAGGTGCGAAACTCCACCTGTCCCAGCCCTTCCAGTTTTTCAGTGTTGAGCACCGCGCTGTCCGGGTGCAGCGGCACTGCGCCGCCGGTATAGCCCGTGCCGCCGCCGCGCGGGATGATGGTCAGCCCCAGCTCGATACAGGCCTGCACCACACCCGCCATCTCCTCCTCGCTGTCGGGGGCGACCACCACGAACGGATATTCCACGCGCCAGTCGGTAGCATCGGTGACATGCGAGACACGCGCCAAGCCGCTGAAATCAATGTTGTCACGCCGCGTGACCTTGGTGAGACGCTTGAGCGTCTTTTTGCGCAAGTCATACTGACTCGAAAACCAGGTTTGAAACTCCTGCACCGCCTTGTGCGCCGCATGCTCCAGCTCCAGCGCCAAGGGATTTTCTCCGGCACGGGTGCGGATCTGCTCCAGGCGTTGCAGCAGGGTATTAATCAGCGATGCGCGGCGCTTGGGGTTTTCCAGCAAATCGTCCTGGATATAGGGGTTGCGCGTCACGATCCACATATCCCCCAGCACTTCGAACAACAGGCGCGCCGAATGCCCGGTGCGGCGCGTGCCACGCAGCTCGTTCAACACCTCCCACATGCGCTCGCCCAGAAAGCGGATCACGATCTCGCGGTCGGAGAACGAGGTATAGTTATACGGAATTTCACGGATGCGGGGGGTGCTGCTCATGGGGAGATAGCCGGTACAGTGTTATGAAAGGACAGGCATTTTAGCACGCGCCGAGCGGATAATTCAGGAGCAGTTGCTAGGGGATTTAACCCGAAAACGGATTAGCTGTGATGGCGGTAACGGCTATGCAGGCTCAACACGCGGCTAACGTAGTTGGTAGTCTCGGGATAAGGCGGAACGCCGCCGAAGCGCAACACGGAGTTTTCACCCGCGTTATAGGCCGCCACCGCAAGGCGCGGGTTATTGCCAAACATCTTGAGCAGATCGCGCAGATAACGCACCCCGCCAGTGATATTCTGGGTGGGGTCGAAAATATCGCGCACCCCATAGCGGCGCGCGGTAGCAGGCATGAGCTGCATCAGCCCGGAGGCACCCTTAGGCGACACAGCCTGCGGGTTGAAGCCGGATTCCGCATGAATCACCGCGTGTACCAATGCGGGATCCACTTGATAGGTCTGTGCCGCTTTACTTACCATGCCGTCAAGCCCCGGTGGCCTCTTCGCCGCACGCAGCGACCGTAACGACCCGGCGGAATAAGCACGGCGCGGTGTACCTTTCGGCTCTCTGTGGATCACCTTGTAGCGCGCATCGTAGCTCGGTACGTTGGTGATGTTGAGGACGCCATTCTCGTCGGTAAAGGCGTAGAGGTCCGCCTGGGCGGGCCATGTCCAGGCGGCGAGCATTAAGAACAACAATGTGAGCCTGAATGTCACGCGGCGATCCTCGACTTTGTCGTTATTATACGCATAATCCGTCAAATATTCTGCGGACAGGGTCACAGAAACAGCAAAGCATGTCAGCGGAAATTTATTCCGCTGTTCTCTTCTTTGTTTCGGCTTCTGAGGTTATACCTTTAGCGCAGCGGGTTGGATTGAATGAAATGAGGCCCAACAATCAAGGGTTTATTATTTCGCAGATGGAGCACGAGCTAAGTGTTGAGCTTCGAAAGAATGGGGAGTGTTCACGTCGTAATCCAGCATCCTGTGTTCGCCAGAAAAGGGGACATTTGCGTTTCGCCACGCCAGCACACGGACAGTGAGGCGACAACATGCCTGACGTGCCGTATCTCTAGCCGCAGTAGGCGTTCCGCACCCGGGAAAGCAGCCACTTCAGGGCCGTCGAATATAATTTTGGCATGAGCTGCGATGTAAAGTCGGTTGCCGCTTTCAAAGTCGATAAAGAGCAAACCCACGCGCGGGTTCATCACGATATTGCCGAGCGTATTGAAGAAGCGGTTACCGGTGAAATCAGGGATGGTCAACGTGTTGTCTTTATCTGCACGCACGAAACCAGGCTTGCCTCCTCGGTGTGATACATCCACCCCATGTGATCGTTCTGTTTCATGGTAGGGGCCAGGGTGGGCGGTGGCGATAAATAACGTGTCCGCGTGCAATACTATCTGTTTGGTACGTTCATTCAGCTCAGTGGCGGAGTGAAATGTGCCGACGCTTTCGGTATTCAAATATTCCGCTTGGCGCGCCTGTATGTATTTTGGGCAATTTCCGAAGCTTTGTTGTACGGCTACCAGAAAGCCATCGTCGGTGATGCTCTCGATGACGCCATTCATGCGATTGCGACGACGTGTGTGTTGCTCAATTCCTAGTAGTGCAATGCTTGCATCAGTGATCAGCGTCTCGTGCAGTGGATCAGTGGTGGGTGGTTGAGCACGCAGCAGAAGATGGTGCGCATCGGGACTGCTGATAAACCCAGGTGGATTGGTCAATATGGACGCCCAAGGTTGCCCATCGGCATCCATACTGCCCACAATGACAAAAGGCAGTTGGGCAAAAAACGACCGATGCTGATCAGGCATGGAGGTGCGTATCACCTGTGCGCCGAGAGCAGCCATGCGGTCACGAACGCCCGTTCGCTCCTGCATCAGGCATTCACCTTCGTGAAACGCCGACAGGTCATCCGACGCTTTCATATCAGGCTACCAACCCAACCCTGGATGTCACCACAGGTACAAAACCCGGCAATGCCTCGATGCGTTGTAACCAGTTGCGCAGATGAGGATAGGGATCGAGGGAGACGTTGCCTTCGGGTGCCAGGGCAATGTAGGTGTAATTGGCGATGTCCGCGATGGTCGGCGTGTTGCCCGTCAGGAATGACGACGTTTTCAGTTCGGCTTCCATCACGGTAAACAGGCTGTTGGCTCGCGCAATGGCGTCTTCGGCATTGACGGGAGCCTTGAAAAGCGTCGCAAGTCTAGCCGTCGCCGGGCCAAACGCGATCGGCCCGGCAGCCACGGAAAGCCAACGCTGCACGGCAGCAGCAGCGACCGGATCACGTGGGAGCCATTGGCCAGCGTCATATTTACTCGCCAGGTAGACCAGAATCGCATTTGAATCAGCCAGGGTGGTTTCTCCATCCTGGATCACCGGAACCTGTCCAAACGGATTCATGGTCAGAAACGCCGGCTGCTTGTGTGCGTTGGCGGCGAGATCTACGTCTACCCGTTCATAGGGAAGCTTGAGCAGCGACAGAAACAACTCGACACGATGGCTGTGGCCGGAGAGGAAAAAGCGGTAAAGTTTGATGGGTTGAGCAGGAAAGGCGGCAGTAGTGTTCACAATTAATTCCTTTTTGACATTGGACAATGACCGAGCGCAAGCATTGTGATCCGCATCGTTTAATGAATAAATGGCGTACTATGCACAACACTAATCCATAAAGTGGAATAATGCGCGTCATGGACAAACTCAAAGCCATGCAAACCGTTGTCAGCATTGCCGATGAAGGCAGCCTGACGGCCGCCGCTGTAGCGCTGGATTCTTCGCCACCTGCCGTCGTGCGCACCTTGGCGGCACTGGAGGCATATTTGGGTATCCGCCTGTTCAATCGCTCCACGCGACGCATCTCGCTCACTGAAGAAGGTCGTCATTACCTTGAAAGCTGCCGTCAGTTGCTGGCGGCCGTCAAGGACGCCGAATCGGCTTTGACCACAGACGCAGCAGAGCCTGGCGGTCAACTCACAATCACTGCGCCCGTGCTTTTCGGGCAAATGTATGTCGCGCCTGTAGTGACGCGCTTTGTGCAGAAATACGGCAAGGTGTGCGTTAATCTCATGCTGTTGGATCGCGTGGTCAACCTGCTGGAAGAAAATGTCGACGTAGGTATACGCATTGGCGCGCTGGAGGATTCATCTCTGGTCGCGCGCCCCTTGGGCAGTGTTCGTCGTATGGTCATCGCCAGCCCGGACTACCTCAGTCGCATTGGTGTACCCAAACACCCGAGGGACTTACTCAAGGCCAACTGCGTGAGGTTCTCTGGCGGGATGGGTACATGGTGGACATTTCACGAAGGCGGCAAGCAATTTTCTGTGTCTGTTACAGGCAATCTTGAGTTCAATCACGCCGCCCCTGCAGCCGATGCTTGCTTGGCCGGGCTTGGTTTCGGCATGTTCATCTCTTATCAGGTGGCGCATCATATAGAGCAAAACCATCTGCAAATCGTGCTGGAATCATTCGAATCACCCCCTCGACCAATCAATGTTGTTTATCCACACGCACGACTACTGCCCGCTCGAACAAAAGCCTTTATTGCGTGGATAAGGCAGGAATTAAAAGACTTGCGGCCCTAATTTGGGTGTTTACGAACAGCAGGGTTTACTCATTAGTCGGCCTTCTGCAAGCGCAAAATCAACCCCGCTCTGCTTCTGCGGGCCGGGACATACATCACGCTCACGCCATCCATATCACACCCCGCAGGAGCTTTTTCTTCCCTGGGTAGTTCGGCAATCCTCGCCTTAGTAGTGATCATCCGGCCGGAGGCATTGTAGTCATAGTTGATTTCACCTGAGGCCACCTTGTTGAGTACTACGGAGCCTTCACCGCTCGCACCTCAGATGGTTGCCATGCCGCCATCAACCAGTAAGTCTTCGCCCAAAATGTAAGACGAGTCGTCGCTAGCCAGAAATAAAACCGCCTTAGCCACCTCATCTGCTTGACCAAATCGGCCCACTGGCACTGTGCCTAGAACCATTCCCGCCATCTGTTGCAACGCTTCCGCAGACATGCCCATCTTTCCGTAGATGGGCGTTTCAATCGGGCCAGGGCTAATGACATTTACACGTACACCTTGTCCAATTAACTCTGCGGATAAAGTGCGCGCCAACGAACGCACGGCAGCCTTGGTCGCCGAGTACACGCTCATGCCCGCAAACCCTTGTTCGGTGAGCGTGGTCGAGGTGAGAATGATGCTGGCTGGATTACGCAAAATCGGTAGCATTTTCTGAATGGTGTAGATCACGCCTTTAAAATTGACGCCGATTTGTGTGTCTATATTGGTGTCATCCACTTCCGCGAATGGCATCGGCTTGGCGATGCCAGCGTTGGCGAAAATAATATCGAGTCCGCCGAACTCATCCTTGAGGCGTTCCGCTACTGCCGCCATATCCACTGCTGAGGCGACGTCAGCACGAATGGCTATCGCATTCGATCCGAGCATTGAACTCGCCTCAGTAACGCGCCCTGCATCCTGACCCGTAATTGCTACGCGAGCGCCCTCTTGCAGAAACAATTTTGCCGTTGCCAGGCCAATCCCTGTGGTTCCTCCCGTGATAAGCGCGGTCTTGCCTTTTAATCTTGCCATGATTCTTATCCTTATTACGCGTACCGTATTACCGGCAGTGAAAGTTTAGAAAACTGCGACGGCGGCAAATTATATACCGCTTGGTACATAATATACTGGTCGGTATAATAATTGTCAAGCCAACTGGATCAGGAGCAAGCGATGACCCACGAACGCGGACGCCCCCGCTGCTTTGACCCCGACACGGCGCTGGATAGTGCGCTTGAAGTTTTTTGGCGTCATGGCTTCCAAGCCGCATCCCTGGCTGAACTGACCGCCGCGATGGGCTTAAGCAAACCAAGCCTATACGCTGCATTCGGTGACAAAGAGACGCTGTATTTGAAGGCGCTGGAACGTTATGTGGCGCTACAAACCGCACAACATATTGCCATTTTCGATACCGAACCGGATGTGCGGCATGCGTTGGAGAAATTTTTACGCACAATGGCGACCATGCTCGCCGATCCAACACGGCCGTGCGGCTGCCTCGTCGTCAACGGCATAGCTGATTGCGGTATGGCGT
The DNA here is from genome assembly GCA_947085925.1 of uncultured Gammaproteobacteria bacterium. Classification (GTDB taxonomy): domain Bacteria; phylum Pseudomonadota; class Gammaproteobacteria; family Ga007554; genus LNEJ01. The sequence goes on along the minus strand of CAMTYI010000200.1, from coordinate 22,279 downwards.
CCACGCCACCGGCGATTGAACTGGCGTTGCATAAAGCGGTACAGGGGAGTGAGGCAAGGTTGTACAGGCAGTTCGTGCAGGCACAGCACGACGGGCAACTTGCCCAGAACATCCGTACCGAAGATTTGGCCGCGTTTTTCACCTCGTTGCTTGCTGGGCTGGGCATACTCGCCAAGAGCGGCGCCAAACGAGCCAAACTCGATGCCGTAATCAACGCTGCAATGAGCGCTTGGCCATCTCCGCCTCGTTAAACCTGAAAACGGCAATTCACCACAGAGGAAAAACAAGACCTTGGCTTGCATGCCGAGTCACCTGATAGGTGAGGGTATGCGTTACGCCAATCGGCGGGATTTCTTTGCGCTCTCGGCAACCGCTCCATGCGTTGCTCTACCTCCTGCATCCATGCAGTCGTCTGCGCCCTTTACGGTTCAACTGCTGTTTACAGGATAAACGAAGCGAACGACAATCCAATCTTCACTTGCTAATGGTCTGCTTACGAAGCAGACCATTAGGCATTCTGGTAAAGCGCCGTCACTTTACCAATGATGGCGCATAGGGGAACGAAACGTGTGCATGGCGAAAACAAACGGGAGCCTACGCCCCCGCTTTCCCCGCCACCTTCTGACTGCGCCGCAGCCTTGAAAGCAGCCGCCGCGCCATCTCACCAAACATTTCGGTTTGAGTAGGGTGAGGATGGATGGCGTGTGCCACTTGTTCCAGGGTCATGTTGCCGCTGACCATCATCACCGCCTCGCCGATCAGCGTGTCCGCGTGGTCGGCGAGGAAGTGTACGCCGATGATGCGGTGGCTGGCCTTGTCGGCGACGATTTTGATCATGCCTTGCGTTTCGGCGGTGATCATGGCTTTGGCGTCGATGCTCATCGGCATCTTCACTTCGGCGGCGTCGATGCCCTTGGCCTTGGCCTGTTCTACTGACAGGCCGACGAAGGCGGCTTCGGGGCGGGTGAAGATTACGCCGCAGTCTTTGTCCTGGTCGTATTTGGCATCCTCGCCCAGGATATTTTCCGCCGCAACGCGCCCCTGATGGCCAGCGGTGTGGGCGAGCATGTAGCCGCCGATCACATCGCCTACGGCGAAGATGTGTGGCACGGAGGTACGGCCACGCGCATCGGCCTTGATGACGCTGCCGTCCATCGCCACGCCAGCGGCCTCCAGCTTGAGCGGGCCAACCACCGGACGCTTGCCCGTGGCCATCAGGACGTATTCACAGCCGAGCGACTGGGCGCCGCCCTGGTCGTCTTCATAGATGACGGTCATATCACCCGCCGCGCCCTTGATCTCTTTGATCTTGACCGAGGTGTGGACGGTCAGGCGCGGGTCGTCGTTGAGGATTGCGGTGAGATTCTTGGCGATTTCCGGCTCGACTTCAAACAGGATACGGTCGCGGCCTTCCAACAGCACCACTTCGGTGCCGAAATCCTGGAAGATTTGCGCCATTTCCAGGCCAATAGCGCCGCCGCCGATGATGCCGAGGCGTTTGGGTGCTTTGGTCAGGCCCCACACGGTATCGGATGTCAGCACGCCGCCGCTCTTCAGGCCGGTATCAGCACCTGGAATGGGTGGCACGAAGGGTGGCGCGCCGGTCGCGATGACTGCACAGCCAAAGGTGATGTGCTCACCCTTGGAGCCGTCACCCAATGGGGCACGGGCATGCGGATCTTTGTTGTTGCCGGAGGTATCAACAAACAGGCGATGATCGGACTCGAACCAGGCAAAACCCTGGATGACCTTGATCTTCACGCCAGTGTCGGTTTTGAGTGCCATTTCGCCACGAGTTTCCAACACGTAACGGCGGGTCTTCTCCAGGGCTTCCCAGTTGAGGGTGGCCTTGGTGGTGCCTTCCACGCCCAAGTGTGCGTCATGGGCGCGGTCGCGGATACGGTCCGCTGCCGCACGCCACGCCTTGGAGGGAATACAGCCGCGCCATAGGCATTCACCACCGGGGAACGGTGAATCGTTAATCATCGCCACCTTGATGCCATGTTCAGCCAGGTCACGGGCGCAGTCTTCGCCGCCCGGCCCACCGCCGATCACCACCACGTCATAGTCCCAGTTACCTTCGGGAATGGCAGGGCCAACGTAGCCGATCCACTCTTCCGGGTGCTCAATGTGTTGCTTGAGGGTATTCAGGTACATGGCCGTTTCAGCGCCGTTGACCACGCGGTGGTCAGCGGTGATGGTGAGCGGCATACCCTGGTCACCCGCCGTGGCGATGGCCAGGATGGCCGCCGTGCCGGGGGTGGGGATGGCGTCGAAATAACTGACCCCCAGCATGCCCATGTTGGACACCATGAAGGTGGGGTTGGCGTATTCTTCCGGCTTGAGACGGCGCACGCGGGCGCGTGTCACCAGATCCTTCCACGACGTATCCAGCTCTTCCAGGCTGCGCGATTCGCAATGGCGCAACACCGGCACAACCAGGCCGCCGCCATCGGCGGAAACCGCCATGCCGATATCGACAACATCGCGCTCCACCAGCTTGTCCACCGGCTGATAGGCCCAGTTCATGGTGGGATGCTTCTTCATCGCCAGCGCGCAGGCCTTGGCAATCGCGACGGTGACGGAGACGCCCTTTTTCTTGGCGGCCTTGATCAGTGCATCGGGACGGGCATTGACGGTGACATGGAAAGTCGGCATGGTCAGCGAGGCGGTCATCGACTGGCTCACGGCGCGCTCCATGGCAGACATGGAGCGGCCATGCCCGGGCACCTGTACCTCGGGCAGAATATGCGCTGCGGGTTGCGCCGCAACTTCAGTAGGCCGTTCGATGGGCTGGGCGCGCAATACGTCGTCAGCGACGATCACGCTGCCGGTGCCCGTGCCCCGCAGAGTATTCAAATTCACATGCAGCGCACCCGCCAGTTTACGGGCATAAGGAGTGGCATGCTTGTTGTCGGGACGGGGTGCAGGCAGGGTGCCAGCCGCCACCGCTGGGGCGCTCACAGGGCGGGATACCGCCGCCGCTGGGGCGTGAGATGTACTTGCAACAACAGTCGTTTGCGAAGCGACGCCTGTGACCACTTGTCCGGCCTGCTCCACCAGATAGCCTAATGCACCACCCACTGGCACCACGCCGTCCACCGCTGTGAGCGGTCCGGAGAGATAGCCTTCGCGGAACACTTCGACATCCATGATCGCCTTGTCGGTCTCGACCTGCGCGACGATATCACCGCGCTCGATCTTGTCGCCGGGCGACTTGCTCCAGCTCACCAGCATGCCTTCCGTCATGGTGTCAGAGAGCTGGGGCATCTTGATGACGTGCGTCACACCCGCAGGCTCATTTGACACCGCAGGTGCGCTTGGCGCGGGGCTGGCAACAGCGGCTTGGGGGGCGGCAGTTGCAGGGGCGTGCGCTTGCTCAGCAGGCGCCGCCGTGTTTGCGATTTCCTCAGCCGTTGCAACGATATAGGCAATCGCCCCGCCTACCGCCACCACGGCATCCGCTGCGGCGAGCGGGCCGGAGAGATAGCCTTCGCGGAACACTTCGACATCCATGATCGCCTTGTCGGTCTCGACGGTGGCAACGATGTCGCCGCGCTCAATCTTGTCGCCAATTTTCTTCTCCCAGCTCACAATGACACCTTCGGTCATGGTGTCGGAAAGCTGGGGCATTTTTACTGCATAGGGTTCTGCCATTGTTACTTCCCGAACATCTTCAGCACGGCGTGGACGATATCCTTGGCGCTGGGGATAGCCGCCTTTTCCAGTTTGTGGTTGTAGGGGATGGGAACATTTTTGGCCGATACGCGCAGCGGCGCGGCATCCAGCTCAAAGAAACATTCCTCGTTGATGATCGCAATCACCTCCGAACCTACACCAACTGGCGCCTCCGCCTCTTCGGCGATCACGGCGCGGTGGGTCTTGCTCACCGAGGCCTTGATCCCGGCGCGGTCGAGCGGACTGAGGGTGAAAAGATCCACTACCTCGCAGTCGATGCCATGATGAGTGGCAAGAAACTCCGCCGCCTCCAGGCACCAATGCACCGAGATGTTGTAGCCGAACAGGGTCACGTCGCGGCCTGGGCGGGCGACTTCGGAACCCTCCAGCGGATGGAAGTAATCGCCGTCCGGTACTTCGCCCTTCATGTTATACATCAACTCGTGTTCGTTGATGAACACCGGGTCGTTGCAGCGTATCGCGGCCTTGAGCATGCCATAGGCCTGCTTCGGGGTGGAGGGCGTTACCACGCGCAGACCGGCAATGCCCATAAAAACCTTCTCCATGCGCGCCGAATGCTGCGCACCCAACTGGTGGGCCGTGCCGCCCGGCGAACGGATCACCACCGGCGCGGTGAGCTGACCGCCCGACATGTAACGCACTTTGGCGGCGGAATTGAAGATCTGATCCATCGCCAGCCAGGCGAAGTTGACCGACATGATCTCGATAACGGGCCGCACGCCAATAAAGGAAGCGCCGATGGCAAGGCCAGTGAAGCCGTTTTCCGAGATCGGGGTGTCGATCACCCGCTCCGCGCCGTATTTGTCATACAGGCCTTTGGTGGCCTTGTAGGTGCCCCCCGCCACGCCGACATCCTCACCCATCACGATCACCAGCGGATCGCGCGTCATTTCTTCATCCTGGGCGCGCTGCAGCGCTTCCCAATACATTATAACTGCCATTAGCGTACCCCCCCACGGACATAAGGATCATTGTCCGCCAGTACATATTTTTCTAGTTCATCCACCGAAGGTTCCGGTGACTCTTCCGCAAACTTGATGATTTCGCTTTCGATTTGGTGAAGGATTTCGGTATCCATCGTCTTGTAGTCGTCGAGGCTGATCTCACCCGCATCGACCAGTCGGTCGCGCAGCATGATGATAGGGTCGCGCTTGCCCCACATGCGCTCCTCGTCCTTGGCGCGGTAGGCGTTGGAGTCGGACATCGAGTGACCACGGTAGCGGTAGGTCATCAACTCCAGAAAATACGGCCCTTTGCCGGAACGCACATGATCGACGGCGGTTTTGGCGGCCTGATACACCACCTCCACATCCTGCCCGTCCACCTGCGCGGCGGGTATGTCATAGCCGCACACACGCTTGTATTGATCGACCACCGCCGTAGAACGGTCGATGCGCGTGCCGATGCCGTAAAGATTGTTTTCGCACACGTACAGCACCGGCAGGTTCCACACCTTGGCCATGTTCAGCGACTCGTGGAAGGTGCCCTGATTGTTCGCGGCATCCCCCAAAAAGCAGATGGAAATCGCGTCCGAGCCCTTCATCTTGAGGCCCTTGGCGATGCCGGCCGCAAGCGGGAAAGGCCCGCCCACCAGCGCGTAGCCGCCCATGAAATGGTGCTCCACGTCGAAGATGTGCATGGAGCCGCCGCGCCCCTTGCTGGAGCCGGTCTCCTTGCCATAAAGCTCTGCCATTACGGCCTTGGGATCAGCGCCGCATTTGATGGCATGGATGTGGTCGCGGTAGCCTGTGATAACGTAATCATGGCCGGGCCGCGCTGCCTCCATTACTCCCTGGGCGCAGGCCTCTTGTCCGGGATAAAGGTGGAGAAAACCACCGATCTTACGTTCCACATAGGCTTCGTAGCAGCGCTCCTCGAAGCGGCGCGCGAACAGCATTTCGCGCAGCACCCGTTTTTTGTTGGCGGGGGTCATGGGACTCCTTTTACAGTACCTGAAAATGAATAAGCACGATATGATCAGTGTTTTGGCGCATCAGGTCAAGGAAAGTCATGACTTTATTAAGGGGATTACAGTGACAAAAATCAACATAAAACAACACAAAAGCCCGCCGGATGAGGCTCGCCTTGGCAATTCGGGCAACCTGATAATTATGTTGCTTGACACCAAAGACGCATGGCCGCTATTCCCCTATGCCGACGTGCTTGAGCAGCGCTGGACGCGCAGCAAGGAGAAAGATGACACCTCACCGCTGACCACCGACCTGCCCAACGCGGCGGGCACGCGCGTGACATTGGCGCGCATCAAGCCGGAAATATCGCCTTTCGATCTGCTGACCCTGGCGCGCAAGCTGTGCGCGATTCATTTTGAGCAAAACCCGGCGGAGATATCCCTCATCATGCCGGGGCTGGAGGACGCGCTGGTCGCGCGCGTCGCCGAGGCGATGGTCGCCGCACTGCTTGCGGGCAATCACGCCATGCCCTCGCTAAAAAGCAAACCCGCCCCGGACAAGCGGCTCACCGCCTTTCATATCCATGGCATCAACGGCAAACTCGATTTCTCGCGCACCCTGGCCACCGCCGAGGGCAATAACCTGGCACGCTATCTCACCGCCCTGCCGCCCAACCAACTGACCCCGGCACATTACCTTGAGCGCATCACCGAGCTGGCGAAGGAGCACGGCTGGAACATCCACCTCTTCGACACCAAAACACTGCGCCGTCAGGGCGCCGGGGCGTTTCTCGCCGTCGCCCAAGGCAGCGCCGATGACGATGCCTGCATCGTGCAGTTGTGCTACTCGCCCAAAAACCGTGGCGTCAACACAAAGGGGGGATCTGAAAAAGCCACCAAAAAAAGGCTCGCCCTTATCGGCAAAGGCATCTGCTACGACACTGGCGGCAACAACCTCAAGCCCGCCAAGAGCATGTTCGGCATGCACGAAGATATGGAAGGCAGCGCCGTGGCGCTCGGCACCCTGCTGGCGCTGACACGGCTCAAGGCGGATTTTTCCGTACATTGCTGGCTGGCACTGGCGCAAAACCACATCGGCCCCAAGGCCTACAAACAGAATGATGTGGTCACCGCCAGCAACGGCACCACCATCGAAGTGGTGCATACCGACGCCGAAGGCCGCATGATCCTCGCCGACACCCTCGCCATGGCGAGCGCCGAACACCCCAGTCTTATCATCGACTATGCCACCCTCACCGGCGCCTGCGTTTACGCATTAGGCACACGCTACAGCGGCGCCTTCACCAACCGCCCCGCGCTGATCCCGGACATCATCGAAGCCGGGCGCCAAAGCGGCGAGCGCGTCTGGCCCTTTCCGACCGATGCCGATTATGACAAGGAGCTGGAGAGCGACATCGCCGATATCAAGCAATGCACCCTCACCGGCGAAGCCGACCACATCCTCGCCGCCCGCTTCCTGAGTCGTTTCGTCAAAGACGATACCCCCTGGCTGCACATCGACCTTGCGGCGTCGAACAGCAAGGGCGGCCTGGCGCATATCCCTACCGACATCACCGGGTTTGGAGTGAGGTTTACGCTGGATTTGCTACTGGATAAGGGTGTGTTGGGGAAGGGGTGACGCAAATTCTCGCGCTATAGACCAACAGCGCCACTCACCATTATTTTCTCACAGACCCCTAACTATTTGACCTTCTCCAAAACGGCCGCATAAAATCCATCCGTGCCGTGGCGGTGGGGATAGAGGCGCAGTGCGCCGTCTGCGCCGCCGCTGTTGTCGATATGGATCTGCCGGCGCGCCAGGATGTCCTGGACGGGCAGTGCATGGAAGTCGGGGTTTTGCGCGAGGAAATCGCGCAAAACGTCTTCATTTTCTTCCGCCAACAGGCTGCATGTGGCATAAACCAGACGCCCGCCGGGCTTGAGTAGTTTCGCGGCGGCGGCGAGGATGCGCTGCTGGGTGGCGATGATTTCCGGCAGGTTGATCTCCCGCCATTTGATATCCGGGTTGCGCCGTAACGTGCCGGTGCCGGAACAGGGGGCATCCACCAGCACCCGATCGATCTTACCATGCAGGCGTTGCACGCGCATATCGCGCTCGTGGCTGATGGTGGTCATGCGCACGGTATCGAGTCCGGCACGGATAAGGCGGGGCTTCATGCCTTCCAGGCGTTTTGGTGACGTGTCGAAGGCATACAGCGTACCGGTATTGGCCATCAGCGCACCCAGATGCAGAGTCTTCCCCCCCGCTCCGGCACAGAAATCCACCACCATCTCGCGCCGCCGTGGCTCAAGCAACAGGCTCAGTAGTTGGCTGCCCTCATCCTGGATCTCAAACAGGCCCTCCTTGAAGCTGGCGCTGTTGAACAACGGTGTGCGTTCGTTTCGCCGTAGGCCCGCCGGAGAATAGGGTGTTAGATTGGCGGGGAAGCCTTCCTCGGCAAGGCGCTGCGCCACGGTGTCACGGTCGGCCTTGAGGGTGTTGACGCGCAGATCAAGGGGAGCAGGTTGGTTGAGGGCGTCGGCCAATGCAATGGTTTCGGCCTCACCAAGTTGCGCGAGCAGCCGTTCGAGCAGCCAGTCGGGCAGATCTGTGCGCACTTCCAGCGACAGCGTGGATTTATCCAGGGTGCGTACCTGAGCGGCAAGCGCGTCGACCGCTCCTTCAAACCCCGCCTCCGTAAGCACCCGCGCGCTCCAGCCTTGCGTTGCGAGCAGGTAGGCCATCACTAGCGCTTCACTGGAGGTGTCCTGCGCGAGATGTTCCAGAAAACGCCGCCGCCGCAGGCAACCATAGACAGTCTCGGCGACGAATCCCCGGTCGCGCCCACCCATGCTTCTATGCTGACGGAAGTACGCCTCCATGTGCTTGTCGGCGGGGCGGCCGCCCTGGGTAAGGATAATGTGCAGCAGCTCGATGGCTTGCTGGATTTGAGTATGGCGGGGGGGGTGGACGCGGTGTTTTGGCGGTGTTTCATCGGTATGTGTGTGTCTTACAGTAGTTTACGGTAGTGGCGCAGATTTTTTTGAAGAAGTTGGCGCTGTTTTTTCCAAGGGTCGTCCCACGGCAGGCCGGTTTTCATGAGGGCGCGGCACAACTCAAGCTCGCCTGCGATGTCATCCAGATGGACAAATTCAGGGGCCGGGCCGTCGGGCCGTTTGCAATCGGGACCGCCTTCGAAGCCCTGGTTATGATAGTTGCCGAGCGGCACCGAGATGCCGATGGAGGGAAAGCCGTAGGCGGTCGCGGCGGTCGCTTCGCAGGCTCCGCCATCCATGATGCGGCGCTGGTGACCGCCGGGCAGCACTTGCTCCGCCACATCCGCGAGTACCTTGAGCGCGTCCGGGTTGAACACGGTGCGCCGGTCGCCCAGGCGCACCACGGGTCCCTTGCCTACAATCGCGCCGGGCAGCGTCCGCGAGGCTTCGAGGCTCACGCATACCACAGGCCGCCGCCCCTGACTCTGGGCGAGCCAGCCCAGCTCAAAATGGCCGATGGCGCCGACGAAACCCACTTCTTCAGCGCGAGTGAGCAGACCCAGAAACGGCGGCGGTTGTGTGGCGCGACGCTTGCCGAACAAGGCGAGCGCGGTGGCAATAATGGCAAATACGCCCACCAAATCATCGGCCGCCTTAGTATAGAGTCTTTTGCCGCTGCGCCATACTGGGGCGCGGAATTGAAAGCCGCCGTAGAGCGTGTTGGCGGGTAAATCCATCTGGGCACTTATGCGTACCTCGGCGGTGTCGATAGTGCGTTTCGAGGCGGTGAGCTTGACGCGAGCAAGCGTGCCCGATCCTGTCCAGCCATGGCTATCGGCCAGCCACACCGATGCGCCCGTCAGATGTCTGACTGGCGCGCCGCCATGCCACTGTATTTTGAGGCGGCGCGGCGTTAGCCACTCCACCCCATGAAACCCCGGGTGATCCATATGCGCGATAAACACCCGCAATGGCTCAGTACTTTTCTCCCGCACCAGACGCAGGTATTCGCTTTGTGATGCCGCGCCGACCACCAGATTACCCAGCGGATCGGCAAAAAACGGCACCCTCGCCTGCTCCAGCACGCTGGTTACGGTTGCGATAACATGCTCCTCGCGAAAAGGTGCAGTGGGCTGGGCAAGAATGTCCAGAAGCAAGTCGAGGTGCGGGGCTTTCATCATAAAAAACTCGGTTGTCCACGAAAGTCACAAAAAAACACGAAAATATCCAAATGCATGCCGCGTGTTACCTGCAACGCATCAAATGAATTTCTGAAACGATCCATTGTTTTGTATCTAAATGCTCAACGACCGCCCGCCGTCCACCGTGAGCACATGCCCGCTGGTATAAGCAGCATCGCGGATCAGGAACAGCACGGCTTTGGCGATATCTTCCGGGCGGCCTTGACGCTTGAGCACGGTACGGGAAAGGATGTGCTGTTTGGTCTCCTCGTCCATTCTATTTTCCGGCCACAAGATTGCGCCGGGTGCTACAGCGTTGACGCGCACATCGGGGCCAAGTTCACGCGCCAACGCCTTGGTCAGCATCACCAGCCCCGCCTTGGCCAAGCTATACACCGGATGTGACTTGAGGGGGCGGTCGGCGTGGATATCCACAATATTGACGATGCAACCGTGGTGACGCGCAAGATGGGGCGCGGCGGCCTGGGACAGAAAGAACGGCGCCTTGAGGTTGGTGCCCGTCAGGTCATCCCATTGTGCTTCAGTGACGCCTCCCACCGGCGTGGGGTAAAAACTTGAGGCATTATTCACCAGCACATCGAGCCGTCCCCAAGTGTCGATAGCATGCTGCACAAGGTGCGGTAGGCTGGACGTGTCCAGCAGATCGGCCTGCGCCAACACCACCGAACCCGCGCGGCGGGCGCTGAGGTCATCCTGCAACGCGTGAGCAGTGTCGGATGATGAGCGATAGTGCAGCACCAGGTTCGCGCCCGCCTCGTGCAAGCTGCGCGCAGTGACCGCGCCAATGCGATGCGCTGCGCCGGTAATCAGCGCCACCTTGCCGGTTAAATCTTCACAATTATGGCTAGTCATTTTTCAAGTATACTACGCCCGCGATTTTCTAAAGGCTTGGCACGCCTCTCAAATGGCAAATTTACAGGAACTATCGTGACCGGCACCCCAAAGATTCGTCCCATCCGTAGCTTCGTTCTGCGCGAAGGCCGCATGACTGATGCCCAGCGCCACGCGCTGGAGACGCTCTGGGAAAAATACGGCGTGGATGAAGGCGCGGATATGCTCGATTTTGAGATGCTGTTTGGCCGTGCCGCGCCATGCCATCTGGAGATTGGTTTCGGTATGGGCGACGCGCTGGCGGGTATGGGCCATGCTCACCCGGAGAATGATTATCTCGGTATCGAGGTACATAGCCCCGGCGTCGGCAGCTTCATGCAAAAGGCGCACGCGCTGGAATTAAACAATATCCGCGTGATCAGCACCGATGCCGTTGAATTGCTCGAAAAGCGCATACCCACCGCCTCCCTCGACGCGGCGTACCTGTTCTTCCCCGACCCTTGGCCCAAACGCCTCCATCACAAACGGCGCATCGTCAATCCCACTTTCGCCGCGCTGGTCGCCCGCAAACTTAAACCCGGCGGGCGCTTCCACATGGCGACTGACTGGGCAGATTACGCTCGGCACATGCTGCAAGTGATGAGCGCCGCGCACGACTTCACCAATGTGGCAGGGGAAAAGCAATACGCGCCCCGCCCCGACTACCGCCCCCTCACCAAATTCGAACGGCGCGGGCAGCGACTGGGGCATGGGATATGGGATATGATCTTCGAGCGCAAAAAAGCCTGACAATCAAACAAGCCGGAAAAGATTAATGTGGTTTCTTTATCTAATCGAATGCCGTAACGGCGCACTCTACGCGGGGATCACCAATGATCTCGCCGCGCGGTATCAGGCACATGTTGATGGCAAGGGCGCCAAGTACACGCGAGGCAATCCACCCATGCGGCTTGTTGGGGCGAAATCGTATCCGGATCGTTCAAGCGCATCTCGTGCCGAATGGGAGATCAAGCGGCTGCCACGGCGGAAGAAGCCGGGTTTTCTCAATGACTCGTCCATCGCATAAACATGGGACTATTGCTTGAACCCTGCATGATGCATTGATGACAGATACAAAGGCCATACGCTATGGGTAAATGGTAATGCGCAAACATGGGTTACTGAAACTTAGTGCCGCAGGAATGGTTTTCGTGGCAACGGTGTGGTGTTGCATCGGCGTGGCCGAGGAGCGATGGCGCATCAAGAATGTGCCGCCTTTAACGCCTTTGGCCGAAGACGGTATTCGTGACCCTGCCAACCCCGCCATTACCAAATTTCAGCAACCCGCAGACGCACTGTCCAATTTTCCGAAAGACCGGCGTGGCGAGGTGGATTGGGTGAAAACGTTACGCCAAGGCCTGATTAATCCCCGCAAGAGTATTGATGGGGACGAGTACGGCGGCAAGGAGGTCATGCAAGAGATGGATCTCGATATCATGTTAAAAAATACCGCGCAAATGCCCTGGGTGCGGTTTCCGCATCGCGCCCATACCGAATGGCTTGCGTGCAGCAATTGCCACTCGGCGATTTTCGTTCCGCAGCGTGGCGCCAATCGCATCTCCATGGAAAAAATCCTCAAGGGGGAATTTTGCGGCCGCTGCCACGACAAGGTATCCTTTAGCCTGTTTGTCTGCGAGCGCTGCCATAGCGTCCCGCACGAAGGCTCCGGCCCTGCCTGGTGGTAGTGATCATGGCACATGACATCTTGCCTCCAGAGATGTATATTCTGAAAAAATAGGGTTCTAGGAGAAGGGTTATGACAAAAGACGAAATGAAAAAGGCGGTCGCGCTGGCCGCGCTGGAGTATGTCGAGGTAGGCAGCATTGTCGGGGTGGGCACCGGTTCCACCGCCAATTTTTTTATTGACGCACTGGCAGGTATCAAACACAAAATCGAAGGCGCGGTCGCAAGCTCGGTGGCTACCGCCGAGCGCCTGAAAGGGCATGGCATCGCGGTGTTCGAGCTGAATTCCGTGAATGAGATCGGCGTCTATGTCGACGGGGCTGACGAGGCCAACCGTTATTTGCAGCTTATCAAGGGCGGCGGCGGGGCGTTGACGCGCGAAAAAATTGTGGCCGCAGCCAGTAAAAAGTTCGTTTGCATTGCCGATGAGTCGAAGTTGGTCGATGTGCTGGGTGTATTCCCCCTACCTATCGAGGTGATCCCGATGGCACGTAGCTACGTCGCGCGCGAGATCGTCAAAATCGGCGGCAAGCCGGTACTGCGCGAAGGTTTTGTGACGGACAACGGAAACCTTATCCTCGACGTGCATGGCCTGAGCATTATGGAGCCGGCGCGTCTGGAAGCGGAGATGAACAACATCGCGGGCGTGGTCACCAATGGGCTGTTCGCCATCCGGTCTGCCGATGTACTGCTGCTAGGTAGTGCCGAAGGCGTGCGTAAACTGGCTTGAAGAATATGGCGACCCTCTGCGTCGTGCCTGCTCTGAGAGGTGTGCTATCATCCGCGTTCTGGTTAACGCCAGACCTGCTTCGCTGCGGAAGAAAAACGCAAGAATTTGTCACACCACCACCTGGAAAAGGAGCATCTGCATGAGATATCCAAGAAAACCAAACATGAAAAAAATCATGGCGTCGGGACTGGCTGTGGGCGCAATTGCGCTGGCCTCCCATGCCCAAGCCGCCGATCTCGATGATCGCTGGTATATTGCTCCCGGGTTGAGCTACATCAAGCCCGATAAAGACCGCAGCGCCGACAATAGTCCGGGGCTTCAGCTTGGCATCGGCAAACCCGTCAGTGAGTCGTGGAACATCGAGGGTACCATCGTCGCGGACGACCTCGATATGAAGAACAGCTCGAACAAATTCAAGCAGCGCGGTCTGGGCATCGACGGCCTGTATTTCTTTAATCGTGATTCCGCTTTTGCGCCCTACGCCTTGCTGGGTGTAGGCGCCCTCAGAACCAGCGTGCCCGGTGAAAAGAGCACGAATCCCATGGCAAATGTCGGCCTGGGCTTCATGACCAGCCTGATAGATGACGCCCTGGCGTTGCGCGCCGATGTGCGTTACCGCTTGGACAAAGACGACAGTAGCATTGCCAACCAGAATCGCTTCGGTGATTGGATCTTGAACCTGGGTCTATCCATCCCGCTGGGAGCAAAAGCAAAGGCCGTTGCGCCGGTAGTTGCTGCGGCACCTGTTGTTGTTGCGGCCGCCCCCAAGCCGACGGACACCGATGGTGATGGCGTAATCGACAGCGCAGACCGCTGCCCCAGCACCCCCGCAGGCGTCAAGGTCAATGCCCAAGGCTGTGAGTTGGATAGCGATGGTGATGGCGTGGTGGACAGCAAAGACCGTTGCCCCAGCACCCCTGTCGGCGCGAAGGTGAATACCGAAGGCTGTGAGCTGGATGGTGACGGTGACGGCGTGGTAGATAGCAAAGACCGTTGCCCCAACAGCCCGGTCGGCGCAAAGGTGAATGCCGACGGGTGTGAGCTGGATGGTGACGGTGACGGCGTAGTAGATAGCAAAGATAGCTGTCTGGACAGCAAGGCTGGCGCGAAGGTCGATGATAAGGGCTGCGAGATCGCCGGTGTTATCGAACTCAAGGGCGTAAACTTCCCCACCAACGCCGCGAAGCTGACTCCGGACTCGCTGGCCGTTCTGGATGCAGCCGCTGCAACCCTGGTTAAACACAGTGACATCAAGGCTGAAGTGGCTGGTCATACCGACAACCGCGGTGTTACTGCCAGGAACAAGATGTTGTCGCAGCAGCGTGCCGAGGCCGTGATGCACTACTTGGTATCGAAGGGCGTGAATGCCGCGAACTTGACCGCCAAGGGTTATGGTCAGGAAGCACCGACTGCAGACAACAAAACGGAAGACGGACGTACCGCAAACCGCCGTGTAGAGCTGCGCATCCAGAAGTAATAGCCCGGCATTTTTGGGTTTAGGACTAAACCCCAGCTGATCCAGCATCAGCCGGGGTTTTTTATTGAACCTAAAAAAGGCGATTCACCACAGAGGCCGCAGAGAACACAGAGGAAAAACAAGACCTGTGCAAGCTGTGTCGAGCCACCCGCTGGGTGAGAGCGCGTGTTACGCTAACCACCTGAATTTCTTTGCGCTCTCTGCGGTTCAACTGCTTTTTCTAGATTGAATGGTTGTAATGACCAACAACACATCGGGCTTCAAGGAAAAAATACCGGAGGAGTCACTCAGAAAATCGAAAGCGTTGTGTCATGCCGTTGAGTTCAACCGCGAGCTTGGTCAGCTCCTGGGTAGCAGCGCTGATTTGACCAGTACTGACCGAGGCCTCCTCTGTCGCATGATGGATATCGGTCATATTGGCGGCCATTGAACAAGTTGTCGTGTTTTGCTCTTTCATGGCTGTGGCAATCTGATCACTCATCGCGCTTATGTTGTTTATTGTCTGAGCAATCTGAGCCAAAGCGCCATCGGCAAGCTCCATATGATTCATGCTTTCACTGGCGGTCCCCCTGGCTTCGTTCATGGTGACCACGGCGGCGCTGATGCCCGCTTTCAATTGTTGAATTATTTGATGAATTTCTTTTGTCGACTGTTGGGTACGGCTGGCAAGATTGCGTACCTCGTCGGCAACTACTGCAAAACCACGCCCCTGCTCTCCGGCCCGGGCCGCCTCAATGGCCGCATTGAGGGCCAACAGGTTGGTTTGTTCGGCAATGCCGCTGATAACATCGACCACGCCACCTATTTTGGCGCTTTCTTGATCCAGCTTATTGATTACGTCGGAGGCATTTTCTACTTTGCGTGCCAATCCTCCGACATTTGAGCGTGCTGAAGCAACAATTTCACGTCCGGCGTGTGATTGCTGGTTAGCCTGACGCGCGGCATAGGCAGCGCTGTCGGCGCTATTGGCGACTTCCTTCGAGGTACTGGACATTTCCTCAACCGCAGTAACCACCTGATCCGCTTCGGACTGAAGACGGCGCACATTAACACTGGATTGAGTGCTTGCCACCGATAGTTCTTCCGCCGCTGCTGAAAGTTGTGTTGAGTGATGAACAATTTGTTCGATCAGCTCCCTTAATTTGTTACGCATCTCGCTGAGAGAGCCCAATAGCCCGGCTTGATTTTCCCCATGCCCGCTAAGATCACCAGCAGCAATTCTATGTGCAACTCTCACCGCCTCATCCGGCTCGCCACCTAGCTGCCGCAACAAGTCTCGGCTTATCCAGACCATCAAAAAAATAGCCGTCCCCATCGACAACACCAATACAACGCCCATTCCCCATGAGGCCGCAGTTATCTGTTGTGCGCCCTTTTGTTCATCCTGTTTGTTTCGAGCATGAGACATGCTGACGACTTTCTCAATTGCGTGGCGATGCTGCTCATACGCTGCACGCATGGTGACAAGAGCGGCGGAGGCCAGTGTTTTATCACCGCTGCGAATAGCCGGGATAAAATCCTTTTTCGCAATCTCATAAAAACGCACCGCTGGTTGATGTGCCTGCTGAAGAAATGCATCCTCGAAATCAGGGCCGAGCGATTGTTCTACCCAATATTGATGCCGCACGTTGTAATCGGAGCGCAATTGGTCAAAACGTTTCGCCAGCACATCAACTTCTGCATTATCAGAGGTATGAAGCATTTGGAGTGTGACCAGATACGATTCGATGATATATTCCGGTGGCGGAAGAATATCGGCAATCAGGTCTTTGCCTTGTACAATACGTTGATAAAGGGCGCCGTTGACTTTGAGTCGATCAAGCGTAGCAAAGGACCACGCCCCAAAAATGACAAATCCAATGGCTAATGTGACGATAACAAATAACAGGCGAGTTTTAAGCTTTAATGACGATATGACGCTCATATAGATTCTTTTTCCATCGCGGACGCTACTGTTGATAATCACTCATTGTTGAGCATATCGGCAGGGTATTCGCCGTACTTGAGAGAGGGCCAAATGAGCAGGGTATGGAGAACTTGGGAGGCGTTGCTAAAAAATTCATCGGTAGAACTTTTTAGCCATGTGCCGCATAGCTCTTTGATAAAATATCGGTTCTTAAATAAATTCGCGTGTCGGCCGATAGGAACAAGGTCACACCTGGAGAAATATGTTTTTTTAACCCTCAAACCAAAGGAGAACTCTTTATGGAAAAATTTCGTCGCATCGCCAAACCCATCAGCCACTTTGTGATCCTCGCCTTTCTCTGGCTTGGCTTTCAGCTTCCTGCCGCTAATGCAGGCATTGTGGGCACCGAAGTCCTGGTCAGCTCCGAACAGGGGCAGCAGGATCGTGCGCATATTCTGAAGTTGCTGGAAAGAAAGGATGTTCAGGAGCAGTTGGTGGCGTATGGCGTTGATGCGGAGCAGGCCAAGGCCCGCGTGAACAGCCTCACCGATGCCGAGATGCGCAGCCTGGCGGGCCAGATGGATCAACTGCCGGCAGGCGGCGACAGCGTGGTGGGCGTACTTTTCGCTATCTTCATCATTCTGCTGATTACGGACATTCTGGGCCTGACCAGTATTTTCCCGTTCGTTAAACACAGACGTTAAACCCACTCTCGCCATGCCGATCAAACGGCCGCCTGGCGCACTCCAGGCGGCTTTTTGGCTGATAGCGGCGCTGCTCGTTACGGGTTGCGGCGCGCCCCTGCAAATCGACCATCTGCTGAAATTACCCGATACCATCGGGCCGCCGGTGGAGTTGAGCACCGTTCCCTTTTTTCCACAGGAAGATTTTCAGTGCGGCCCGGCCGCGTTGGCCACAGTACTGAACTGGTCTGGCGTTGCCGTCGCACCCGAGGCCTTGGCGCCCCAGGTGTATCTGCCGGAGCGGCAGGGCAGCCTGCAAGTGGAGCTGCTTGCCGCCACTCGCCGCGCCGGGCGCATCCCGTATCTCATCCAGCCCAAGCTTGAGACGCTGCTCGCCGAAGTCCGGGCGGGCAATCCCGTGCTGGTTTTACAGAACCTGGGGTTAAGCTGGTATACCAAATGGCATTACGCCGTGGTGGTGGGGTATGACCTTCGTCAGGACGTGGTCATCCTGCGCTCGGGCCGCGAACGGCGGCATCTTGTGCCGTTCGAACTGTTCGAACGCACCTGGAGGCGCAGCGATTATTGGGCAATGGTTGCCTTGCCCCCAGACCGCCTGCCTGCGAGCGCGGAGGAAATGCCTTACCTTCAGACCGTTGCCGGGCTGGAGCGGCTGCAACGCTGGCAAGAGGCCAAAACCGCTTATACCAGCGCACTGATGCGCTGGCCGGACAGCACGGTGGCACGAATGGGGTTGGGCAACAGCCTGTATGCGATAAAAGATCTTTCCGGCGCGGAACAGGCCTACCGGCAAGCTGCTTTGGCCAACCCCACTCTCGCCCCCGCCTTCAACAACCTGGCTCAAGTGCTCGCCGAACAGGGCCGCCTGCAAGAAGCAGAACAAGCCGCACGGCGCGCTGTGAGCCTGGGTGGCCCGCTGCTGGGAAGCTATGAGGAAACCCTGCAACAGATACTGCTCCGCTCACAGGAAAATCAGCACTGACTGGTCACTGTAACTCGAGCATTACTTCGGCAACATCCCGGCCAGTCAAACGAAAGCCCCGCATCTCCAGCACTCCCTTGGTGTTTAACGAAATGATCAGGTAAAGCACGCCGGGATACGCCGCCTCGTCAATATCCATGGCCGATGGCAGCGCCGGTGAGACCGGGTGCGAATGATAAATGGCAAACAATTCCTCGCCACGCTCGCGCATCTGACGCAGGGCGTCGATCTGTGCCTTGGGGTCCATGACGTATCGCACCTGGGGCGAGGATGCAACATTGGCAACCGGGTAACAGCGCACCGGCTCCCTCTCACGCGCGCCGATCAGGCCACACACCTCCCGGTCAGCGGCAAGCTGGGCCTGGTGCAGTAATTGGTTGACCAACGGGCGTGGTAATTTGATGGTTGGCATGGGTCTCATGTCGATTGGGGGCTGATCACCTCCAATACTATCAAAATCACTTGAGCTGCGGGGAGAGGCATTGTCATTAAACAGCCATGAAGAGACGTTATAGTCATGTTGCGCTACCTTTATTGTCTCCAAATTGAGACAACCTACAAAAATTAAGGTAGAATAACGGCGCATGAAATAATCGTATATTCGGGGTAAGGCATGAAAAAAAATATCAAATGGATAGGTCTGTTCGCGGTCATTGCCAGCGTTGCGGTTTTCGCGGGAAAAAAGGCGTTCGATCAGGAGGATGCTGACGGCCACGAGCATGGCCATAGCCACGCAGAGAGCTTTCATAATGCGCCCCCTGCGCTGCCAAAGCATTCGAAGATAAGGGAGCAGCCAACACTGAATGCTTCCGTCCCATTGAAGATAAGCGCACTTCCCGCCGCCGCGCCGCTACAGAAAATAGCGCTACGCCTGTTGGTAATCAGCGCCACGACACAAGACCCGGCGCTCGCGGGTGCGAAAACCCTGCTCGACCAATTGGGCGTACCCTACGAGGTACTGATTGCCACAACGTCCGAACTCACCAGCCAGCAGCTTATAGCGCCTGACGGCGGCGGGCGTTATCAGGGTGTGCTGCTCACCACGGGGAATCTGGCCTATCTTGATGGCGCGGCATGGAAAAGCGCGTTTACCGACGAGGAGTGGAACCTGCTATGGCAGTATGAGCGCGATTATCGCGTGCGTCAGGTTGCGCTTTATGTCGTACCAGGAGCCTATCCCGAAAATTATGGGCTGATTGCAGCGGGTACAGCCGACACCTCACTTACACCTTTACCGCTCACTCTATCCCAGAGCGGACAGGCATTATTTTCTTACCTCCAGCCCCAGGCGCAGATACCGGTGCGCAATGCGTGGACCTATTTGGCGAGGATCGCCCCGTTGAACGGCGCGGAACCTCTGCTGAATGATGCCGCAGGCAATGTTCTGGCGGCCATGTCCACCTCCGGTGATGGGCGCGAGCGCATTGCGCTGACCTTTGACCAAAGCCCCTACCTGCTTCATACCCAGCTCTTGGGTTACGGCTTGGTGCGCTGGGTGACACAAGGCCTGTTCTTGGGTGAACGGCGCATGAACCTTGCCGTGGACGTGGATGACTGGTTTCTGGCCAGCAACGTATGGGACCCTGCCAGTGGAGGTATCAGCGCTACACCGTTCCGCCTTTCGGCGAGCGATGCTCTGAGCATGGCGCAACAGCAAGCGACGCTCAGAAGCCGTTACCCGCTGGCTAAAAATCTCACCATTACCATGGCGTTTAACGGCACGCGCGCCAATCCCGACGCACCTGAAAGCTGCGACCCCAACGTATCCAGCGTAGACCCGCTGACCAGTATGACACGCTGCCTCAGTGGCAGTTTCCGTTGGGTGAATCATACCTTTACTCACCAGACGCTGGATTTCACGGATTACGCTACCAGTTTTCAAGAGATCCAATCCAACAACCAGTTAGCTGTCGCGCTGGGTTTACCCTCCAGCCAAATCAGTCTGGTGACGGGTAAGATGTCAGGCTTGGGTTACTACTCCAGCGGCGGTGCTACCCCTGTGGATCATGGCTTGCTGGCCTCAAATCCGAACCTGCTTCAGGCAGCGAGGGATCTGGGTATACGCTACATAGCGGCAGACCGCTCCGTGCCTGGACAAACCCCGAGCTGCCCTGGTTGCGGAATATGGCACCCTCTCGCTTCCGATATCCTGCTGGTGCCACGCTGGCCCACCAATGTCTTCTACCATGTAACCACACCGGATGAAGCGACGGGGGCATACAATGCTATTTATGGCCCTGGCGGAAGCAGCCCCTACTGGAATCGTAACCTCACCTACACCGAGTATCTCGATGCCGATACTGATATCGCGCTGTCTCATGTGCTGGGTTTTTCGCCTTATCCCCACTATGTACATCAAGGCAATATGCGGGAATATGCCGCAGGCCGCAGCCTGCTTCACGACTGGCTGGACCGGGTGCTCGGCAAATATACGTCCTACTATAACCTGCCCTTGCGCAACCTGAGATGGAACCAGCTAGGCAGTTATGTCGCCGACCGCACCTCGCATATGAACTCGCAAGCCGTGGCGATCTGGGACCGCCCCGCAGGCACAGTAACAGTTACGGCGCCGAACGGCGGCGTGGTGTTCATCACCGGAGCGCTGGCGAAAAATCATGAAGTCTATGGCGGCGAACCTATTTCGCGTCTGCGGCTTGCCCAAAATGGGAGTACTGTTATCAACCTTTTGCCCAAAGGCGGCCGGAAAAACAGTAATGATTGAAGCGTCTTGAAATTAGGGGGGCAAAATCTCGTAGCGAGAACCAAAGACAATGGCTACACTGACCAAACCTCTGGATTTCTCTGAGGCTTTCGTGGTTGTATCGCTGTTTTGAACATTCAATGGAGGAGTAGTTATGGGATTATTCGATAACATAGCAGGCGAAGCCATCGGCAAATTGACGGGTCAGGGTGGCGGATCATCCGGCTTGCTGGATGGCGTCATGGGCTTATTGGGCAATAATCAGGCGGGCGGCATCGGTGATCTGGTGCAGTCATTCAAGGACAAAGGTCTGAGCGATATCGTTTCATCCTGGGTCGGCACGGGCAGCAATCTGCCCATTTCACCCGAGCAAATTCAGCAGGCGCTGGGTGCGGAACAGATTCAACAACTTGCGGGAAAGGCGGGCGTATCGGCGGAAACGGCGTCGGCCAATTTGGCGGAACTGTTGCCCAATATCATCGACAAACTTACCCCGAACGGCCAATTGCCGAGCGGCGATCTGCTGAATCAGGGCTTGGGCCTGCTGAAAGGCAAACTTTTCGGTTAATCCAAATACGGGCGGCGCAGAAACCACGGCGCCGCCCCAACTCTTCTGCAAACCGAATCGCGGAAATGCTCTCCATGAATAAGGCCGCTTCAGCCCGCGCCAATCACCTGATCAACGAAACCAGTCCTTATCTGCTGCAACACGCGCACAATCCGGTGGAATGGCATCCGTGGAATCAAGATGCACTGGATAAGGCGCGGCGCGAGAACAAACCTATCCTGCTTTCGATTGGCTATTCCGCGTGCCATTGGTGTCATGTGATGGCACACGAATCGTTTGAGGACGAAGCAAGCGCCCAGGTTATGAACTCGCTATTCGTGAACATAAAGGTGGACCGCGAGGAGCGCCCCGACCTCGACAAGATCTATCAGACCGCGCACCAGTTGCTGACACAGCGTGGCGGTGGCTGGCCGCTCACCGTGATTCTGACACCGGATGATCACGCGCCATTTTTTGCCGGCACCTATTTCCCCAGAGAGCCGCGCTATGGCCTACCGGGATTCAAGGAGCTATTGCAACGCATCGAGGCGTTTTACCGCGAACACCCGGAGGAAGTCCGGCAGCAAAACGCGTCCCTGATAAATGCCCTGGAGGGTATGGCGCCCATGGGCAGTGGCGAAATCAATGCCGCAGCGCTGGACATTGCGCGCAGTCAGCTTGAGCAGAGCTTCGATGCCCGCCACGGCGGGTTTGGCCGTGCGCCCAAGTTTCCCCACCCCACCCATATCGAGCGCCTGCTGCGTCACTGGGCCGCCACTGGCCGGGCGGACGACAAGGCACTGTCCATGGTCTGCCTCACGCTCACCCAGATGGCGCAGGGCGGTCTGTATGACCAGCTCGGCGGCGGCTTC
>CAMTYI010000199.1:0-7653 GCA_947085925.1 uncultured Gammaproteobacteria bacterium | reverse complement strand
GCGACTGGAAACGCGCCATCCAGCGCCAGAGCTGCGTGATCGTTCATCCGTTCCTTCATTTCATTCGTCATGATCTAAGCCTACCTTTCTACTCTAATTCGCCAGGGGTAGGTGTCTCAGGTCATATTGGCACGGGGGGGCCTTCGGCGACGTAAAGGTATTTGCCGGAAACAGCCAGGCTTGAGATGTTTTCGGTGGAACCTGGCACTTTCCAGTAGTCAACAATGCGCAGTGTAGCCGTATCTACAATGACGATACGCCCGTTGCTGCCCGCGACAAAAAGCAGGCGGCTATCTTCGCTGAAGACCAGTTGGTCGGTCTTGTAACCACCCACGAAGCTGGGCAATGCTTGTCCGTCAGCCGCTTTGGCGTCGGCATACTTGAGTTCTTTTTTCACAATGTCATTTTTGATGACGTTGATCTCACGAGCAGTGGTCACTATGCTGAGGTCGGCCTGACCTTCTATCGCTACGCTGGCCCGTTCACCTCTAATGATCCATGCTTTAATTCCATTGGCAGGGTCAACGGGTATTTCAACCATGCGTTGCACGGTGAGAATGTGCAGCCCCAGCGCAGCATGCTCAGGCAAGACCAGCGTGGCGGTGGCGGTATCGCCGCCTACTTCGATGTCAGCTAACTGCTCCCAAGCCAAGATACCTTTGTGCTCGGTCTGATTGCTTTTCCACAAATCCGAAGTGGCATGGCCTTTGTTGTCAATATCAAGCTGGTCTGGCGAAATCCAGAATCTTAGCTTGGTCGGAAACAGGTTTTGCTTGATCTGACCTTGCGCGTCTCTTTCAAGGACATTGTCAAGTTTCACTACCAGCTTTCTGCCGTCTGCTTCTACATCAAAGATATGAGGTGAGTTGCGGCCCGAGATTGTGCCGGAACCCTCTACGGTAGGTGCCTCAATTTTCAGAGTGACCTTGCCGCTGGTGTCAAAAACCTTTTTAATTTCTTGCACCTGGAAGGCGCCATCCAAGGTTCTGTTCAGTGAGAAGATAGGCACTGAATTTGCGGCCAGTATCCCCATTACCGACACTGCACCAAGTGCACCAACACCGGCGGACGCGAAGCCAGCGCCCAATGCGAATGACACGCTTCCTGCCGTAAGCGCATACAGGTTGATCGATGCACCGCTGAGCGTGACCTCACCTGTGCTTGTGTTTGTCGAGGACTTACTGACAACGAGGTATTCGCCAGAGTTGTTAATGCCCGAATAAGGTGGAGAAGCCGTTCTGGCTACGCCATCCGCGCCCACATATCCGTTGTCGAGTATCCACCAGGTATCCTGCTCGACGCCGTTGATATCCGGGACCGTGCCACGACGCAGAAACATCACCTCATCGCCAGCCTGCAGTCCACTGTTATCTTGCAGGGTGATGGCCAATTGAACAGGAACGTTGACTTGGCCTTCGCCTAACTCAAGACGGAATGCACCTACGGTATGAAGTATATCCGGGAAGGGTGCTGGCATGCCGGTTTGGAACTGCAGATTGTTAATGTCGATGCGGCGGATGGATACCGCTGTATCAGCTCTCAATGCCCCTGCCCCAATCAATACCGTCTCACCAGTGTCGGCACTGATCACCGCACCATCCTGTGCGCTGACGATGATGGATTGCGGTGCAGGCGTGGCGGCGTCGTTATCGGTCAGTTGCGCGGTCTGCACGTTGAGTGTGATGTCGCTTTGACCAATGACTTGCTCGACGACGTTGCCGTTCTCATCCAGGCTGCTGCCCAGATGCACTACCGAGATCGTGGCCTGTCCTTCACCGTGAGCGGTGATCAAGCCGGTATCGCTTACCGTGGCAATGCTTTCGTCGCTGGAGTAATAGCGCGTGCCGCTGGTGGCTGTAGGATGCGGCTGGCTGATGTCGGTCTGCTCGCCGGTATCCGGGTCGATAGTCTGCACCTTGAGTTGGCGCGTACCATTTGGGGTCAGCGCCAGGGTGCCGGGGTAGACATCCGGTTCAATGGTAAAGGATTCAGGACTCTCGTAGTTATCCTCCGCTGCGTTGGGGTCATAGGGGAGCGCGGCGGCGGCGATGTTGACGGCCGCGACGGCCTTGACGAGGCAGCCGTCGCTGCCGGTGACCCGAATGAGCTTGAGGCCGGCTTCGGTGATACGCACCAGGGTAGTTTTAACTTGGCCTTGAGAGGAGATGCCAAATACGGTGGCGCATGCGCGATTCAAAGAGATCAAGGCCTCTCATCAGGTTCCTTGGGAAGCTGGGCGCCATGCCATACAGCCACAATCCAGACTATTTTCCCTTTTTGCCGATAGAAAAACCGGTAGGGATAGACGATAACTTCTCGAAACGGCAATTCCGGGAACTCTGGGAGTTTTCTCCCAGACTGAGGAAACATATGAAGGCGTTCCAGGCTTTTTTCAGCACGTTTCCGAAAGGTAATCGCCGCCGCAGGATTCTCCCGAAAGATATAGGCGATGGCCGCAAGAAACTGATTGCGGGCCGACGGGGTGAAGCGAATTTTCACCGTTTCATGCCATGCAACAAAGCATCCGCTTCGGCAAGCACCACATCCAGATCATACCCCTTGCCTGCTTCAATCTCTTGCTCCCCACGAGCAAGTATCCGAAGCAGCTCAAGCTCATGCTGCGTATGCTCGTAAGTTTCCATGCTAACCATGACAGCGGCTGCACGCCCACGCTGGGTAATTACAAGCGGCTCACGAGAAGCAGCGACCCGTTTCAAAGCTATGGTCGCATTTTGGCGAAGGTCTGTAACGGGAATCATGTTCGGTATTTTAGTCATTAATACTACCTCCTATAATACTTTCAAAGATAATATTAATAACAACATTTAGCAAACACTTTGCTTCTGCTCGTTACGGGCACCTTTCTCCTCTTTCCGGCACCTCTCCTCCGGGCTGTTACAGGACAAAGGAGACAACTCATTGATTTTATAAGCATCTCCCCATCGCCACCTTCAACCCGGCCAGTTTCGCCAGATTACGCTCCGTGACGCCTCTCCTGTCATACCGACCTTTCACCCTCCCCCGCCTTAATCCTCACCACCAGCCCCGTGGCCTTGGCAAGGTCGGTGTGTTTGGTGTCCTTGGCCCCAATGAAGTCATCGAGCCAGCCGTGGGTACGCAGCGGCTTTTTCTTGTTCTTGGTTAAGGTGCTGTCGTCATCCCCGCTGCCGTTAGTGGCCTTGGCCGTCCATTGGATGAGCGGTTTGTTGGGTCCCTCGTGGGTGCTGATGAGACCTGGTCCGTTGGCTGCGCCTGCGGCACTCGTGCGTCCCTGCACAGCGAAGATGCCATGGGGGATGTCAGGCACTTTGGGTTGTGCCGGTTTCGATTGTACCGTGATCTGGGCGGCCCTCGGGCTTTCAGTCGCGCCCGGCATCGTCGGCAACCGCTCCCTGCGTTGCTCTACCTCCTGCATCCATGCAGTCGTGCCTCCCGCCACACCTATATTTCCGTGTACATCGTCTTCTTGCCTGCGGGTGTTGCGCTCCTCTTCTGGGATTTCGAAGTAGGCGTCGGCCATGGCGAGGGTGGTGCCGTCGGTCCTGGTCGCGTGGCTTTGCTCCAGCAGCCAGTTGCCGTGCTGTTGCTCGGGCTTGATGGTGTAGCCGAGGCTGAGCGAGCGGATATTGAAGTCGCCCAGGGTATGGAGTTCGCCTGCGTCGGTCTGGTGGTTGCCGTTTTTGTCCTGCCAGACTTTGAGTTCGGCGTAGGCTTGATCCTGGGCGTCGATGCTGCCGTCAGCGTTGCTGTCGAGGGCTATGAGCTTGGCGTAGCCTTCGCCTAGGTCGCCGCCGAAGAGTTCGTTGCGGTTGTCGATGCGGCCGTTGCCGTTGGTGTCGAGGGCGAGGAAGCCGTCTTCATTGGAGAGCCAGCCGGAGCGGATGGGGGTGCCGGTATTCAGCAGATCGAATGTCCCCTGCGTCTGGTTCAGGCCGACCGTTTTGATTCCGTCACCATTGAGATCCAGCACGATCGGGCTGGTGACATGGGTCGGGACGACGGTGACGGTGAGCGGCACGGTCTGTGTTGCAGCGCCGTTGCTTGCTGTTTCGGTGGCGCGGGCGGTGACGTTGAGGGTGAAGCTGCCGGTGTAGCCTGCGGGCGGGGTGATGGTAAGGGTGCTGAGGCTCCAGGCGGTTAGGGTGGCCGTGGTTGCTGCGGCGGTGGCGGTGAAGCGGCGGGTGCCGTCGCTGAGGGTGGCGCCCACGGGGATGGCGCCGAGGGTGAGGCTGAGGGTCTCGGAGCCATCGTTGTCCTGCAGGGCGGCGATGATGGCGGAGAGGCGGATGGCGCTGTCCTGGTAGCCGGTGTTGAGCGGCTGTTGCTCGGTCAGCGCGAGGTCGTCGATCATGGCGCCCCTGCCGTTGGACTGGCTGGCGGTGGCTTCGGTGACGATGCGGATCGTCTGGGCGGCGCCGTTGCCGGTGAACTGGAGGCGTACGGTCTGCCAGTTGAGAACAGTGTTGGAGCTGGTGTTGGCGTAGCTGCCGATTTTGACGCCGTCGACGTAGATGCCGATGCGCGTGTAGTCGGTACTGTAGCCGGGGCGACCGGCGTAGTCGAAGTTCAGGTCATAGCGTGCGCCGACGCGGGTGGTGACGGTGCGTTCGATGCCGTAGGTTTCGCGGCCATTGCCTTGCGTGTCGCCGAGCTCGATCCAGTTGTTGCCATTGCCGGGGGCGGCGTAGACGGTCCGGTTGGTGTTGCCGGCATCCTTCATTTTGTCGCCACTGCTCCAGACGATAAAGTGGTTGTTGGAATCGCCCACAGGGGTGACGCCGCGCCAGCCTTCGAGTTCGGCCTGGGGCAGGACGGTGGCGTTGGTGTTGCGGTTGGGGGCGCTCTCCCAACTGGTGGCGAACATTTGCGCGGTGGCGCCAGAGGCGCCAGGCGGCGCGGACAAGGTGAGCTGCGGGGTGTCGGCGACGGGGGTGACGTCGATAATCAGCGTGGCCTGGCCGCTCAGAAGTTGCCCGTCACTTGCCTGGTAGGTGAAGCTGGCGTAGTCGCGCTTGAGGTTGCCGGTGCCGGTGGTGGCGTAGCCGTCGATGCCGGATTCGTTGGCATCGGGGCCGAAGGCCAGGCGGCCGGCGTCGATGTCGGCTTTGGTGATGGTCTGGCCAGCGGTGACGGAACGCCAGGTGAGGCCGTCAGAATGCTGAAGCAGGCCGTCCAGGGGGAGGCTGTTGATGATGATGGACAGGCTGCTGCTGGTCGCTCCTGCGCTTCCTGCGCCCGCGACACTCGTGCTTCCCTGCACATCGTCGACATCAGATGCCGAGGCGCGCAGGTCTAGCACATGTACCTGGTCTTCGCGCGTCGTGACTGCGGCATCGCTGGCGACCGGCGCGTCGTTGACCGAGGTAACATTAATCGTGAGGGTACGCGACACTGGATCGCTGTCAATGCCGCCGTTGATGGTGCCGCCGTCGTCCTGTACACGGAAGGTGAAGCTGGCGTAGTTATTTCCGTTGGCGTTAGCCGTTGGCGCGAAGATCAGGCTACCGGCGATGATGTCGGCCACGGTGATGCTTTGGCCTGCCGCAACCGCCAGACCCTTGTTCGTCAGCGTTCCGGCAAGCGGCAAGGTGGCGATGGTCACTGCGGCGACGTTGTTGGCGGGCGAATCATGGGCATCGGTGAACCTGAAGTCAGCCAACCGGAAAATGTATGGCGTATCTTCAAGGGTCGCGACGGTCGCGCCCGCACCTTGCGGGGCGTCGTTCACTGACGTGACGGTGAGGGTGACTGTCGCCAGGTTGGAGTCGCGTTCACCATCATTCACTTTGTAGGTGAAGCTGTCCGCGCCATTGAAATCGGCATTCGGCGTGTAGGTGGTGGTGCCGTCTGCATTGGCGGTCAGCACGCCGTGTGCCGGGCCGGTAACGATGCGGGCGCTTAATCTTCCCTCTCCCGACACGGGAGAGGGGGTGGCCGCTCCAGCGCTCCCTGCGCTCGCGGCACTTGTGCTTCCCTGCACATCGTCCACATCAGAAGCCCAGGCCAGCAGGTCGAGGACGAGGGCTGTGTCTTCGAGGGTGGCGTGGCTCGCTTCAGCGGCGACGGGGGCGTCGTTGACCGGGGTGACGGTGATACTAACGGTTGCAACATTGGATGCGACGCGGCCGTCGGTGAGCTGGTAGGTGAAGCTGTCGCTGCCGAAGTCGTTGGCGTTCGGGGTGTAGCCGAAGGTGCCGTCGGCATTGATGCTGACCTGACCGCGTGTGGGGCCGGAGACGATCACGGGGGCGAAGCCGGGCTGGCGGGCGTCGAGGTCGTTGGTCAGGACGGCAATGCTGACGGGCGCATCCTCAGTGGTGATGGCCGTATCATCAAAGGTCTGCGGCACGCCGAGGCCTATGGTCAGGTCGCGCACGGTGATGTGGCTGCTGGTGGCAGCGGCATTGCGGCCAAAGCCGATGAGATCGAAGGACAGGCTGGCGACGGTGCCGGGGGCAATACCGGCGAGGTCGACCATGTAGGTGCGGCTGCCCCCGGCATTGAGGGTGCGGGTGACCTGGGGCGCAATACGTTCAGTGCCGTCGGCCTGGAAGTTGAGCAGCGCATCGGTGCGGGTAAGCCCCGTGCCGCCCAGCAGCGAGAGGCCGGTGTTGGCGTCGATGAGGGCGACTTCGAAGGCGTCGGCCGGTCCTGCGCGTCCTGCGCTCCCGGCACTCGTGCTTCCCTGCACAGCGTCCGGTGCGCCATTCATATCAGTCGCTCCCGGCATCGTGCCTCCCGCGACACTTGTACTTCCCTGTACATCGTCCAGCGCGATATCCGCAAGGGTGAAGCGCAGGAAGCGGTCCTGCGCGCCGAGCACGAAGAGCTGGTTGAGGCGGGTCTGGGCGGTGGCCGATTCGGTGAGCGTGGTCATTCCGTTATCAAAGGTGACGGTGCCCGCAGTGCTCCAGCCCACCCCGCCGGTGAAGCCGGGGTTGGTGAGGGTGGCGTGGGCGGCGACGGCGTACTGTGGCGTGGCCGATGTGTCGGTGTTGGCCGCCGCACCCGTGACAGCGGCCGTTCCTGCGCTCCCTGCGCCCACGGCACTTGTGCTTCCCTGCACGGCGTCACCCGGCCCGCTCTTACGCATGCGTGCGAGCCAGAAGCCACCCAGGGCGGTGCCCAGGGGCAAGGGGGATGTGGGGGGTGTTTCGGGGGTGGTGTTCAGCCCGGCTTTCACCTCGCCGACGAGTTGCGCCATGAGGGCGAGTTCGTCGGCAGTGGGCAGGCGGCGCGTGCCGGGGGTCAGCGTGGACGCCATGCTGGCATGCTGGTCGGCGCTGTGTTCGATGCCGAGGACGTGGCCGTATTCGTGTAACAGGACGCTGAGCATGTCCATTTTGCCTTCAGCTTCGCTGCCGGGGCGGGCCTGCCAGACGTTGGGGTTGGCGGTGGGGAGGTATTCTTCGTTCAGCCACGGGGTGTAGTCGATGAACCAGCCGTGGCCGGCGGCGTTGGTGTCGAGGGTGATGGTGGTGGTGGATTGGCCTAGGGCACCAGCGGGAAGATCGGCAATAGTAACGGTGATATTGGATTGGGCGAAATTCATCCAGTTTTGTGTAAGTGGAGGGTGTAAGAATTTTTGTGTAAACGGTCATTTGGTGGGAGACTGCCTAACTTTGAAAAGGAGTGAACATGACCGCAGCAACG
>CAMTYI010000198.1:0-25048 GCA_947085925.1 uncultured Gammaproteobacteria bacterium | reverse complement strand
TATTTGTGGGCGTTAGCAGAGTCATTGCACGCGCAAAACAAGATCGCGCACGCCAAAAAAACATATGAATGGATCATGGATAACTGCCAGGATGAGGGGCATCGCTTGATCAGCCTGCAAAAGGCCACCCAGCACTTGCCGCCGGATGTTGCGCAAAAAATGATCGAGCGCGAGGCATCAAGCCAGAAGAGCGAACGCCCCAAGGCAGCATTTGACGAATTCCAATACGGATTTTATGTCAACCGTTTCATGAGTGAGTTCAATGACAAGCGCTACACTTCCGCATTGGCCTATGCAGAAAAAATAGAAACAAAAATTCGTCAACTACAGGACACCAATGCAGCCAATCTGGTTGCTTGGGCGTATTTTCAAAACCAGAACTTCTCAAAAGCTGAATCCTGGTTTGCTCAATCCATGCTGTGGAAGACCAGTGATGACGCAAGTTATGGATTGGCGCTGAGCCGCCTCCGCCAGGAAAATCCACGCGGGGCCGAGGCTGTCGCACGTCAACATGCCACAACGTCCCCCAGGATGCGAGAACTGCTAACTGACCTTCTGGTGGCACAGGCCGACACCGCTTACAAAGAGGGTAAATTCAAAGAAAGCCTCAATCATTTTCAAGAGGCGCGAAAATACCGCCCCCTGCCACGTTGGGCACGCATCATTCAAGCGTGGGATCTTTATCAGCTCGGAGATTATTCGCAGGCAGGAACGGAGTTCAGTGCTCTGTACCACGAACAACCCGACCAGGACAGCGCACAAGGCGTCGTTCTGAGCTATTCCCAGAGCGGCAACTACTCCGCCATCGAGACCCTTTCCCGTGAAGCACCAACCCCACTGAACGACGTTTGGAAAGAATTTGTGGCGCAAGACAACTATCAGCGAAAACTCTTTCTTTCAGCAAAGCACACTGTACCGGATAAATTTCCTCAGCTCGCCAACATCGACAGCCCCACCATCGGACTGGGGATTATGGGTAGGTACAAATCAGGGGGAACAGGTCTGAGCCAACTCACCATTATCAAGGCACCCGTATCGGAAGTCACTTATGTATATAACGATGTCAACCTGTGGAAATTTCGCCTGGAAAAGGTGATGCTGGATAGCGGCGAGCTTGCAGCCGGCGCCCAGGTAGGAAAGTATACCCCCGCATCAGGTTACATGTTCCCTGCCACAACACGACTGGAGGACGGGATTGAACCGCACCTTTATTATCGCCGCGATGGCCGGTTCTCTCCGTATATCGATCTGGGAACCACGCCCTTATCAGGCGTTATCTCCAGCAAACCGACATGGAAACTCGGCTTTTTGAAACAGGAAAGATTAGGATTCTGGAATGCGGAACTATTCTCGCAACCGGTGCGCGAATCGATTCTGTCCTATACCGGCATTACTGATCCGTATAGCGGAGAAAAGTGGGGCCGTGTAGTAAAAACCGGACTAAATCTTTCCGGCTATCACCGCATCGGCACCTCTTTTGGCATCTTCGGGCACGGCGGTTTCGCAGAACTATCAGGGGAAAGGGTCGCGGATAATCGCTCGTTGAGCGGTGGTCTATCCCTAACGCGCAACATTCAGATTAAGGGCTTTGATTATTTCGCTGCTGGAGCAAGCGTTTCTTATGAAGACTATCAGAAGAATCTGAGCCATTTCACCCTTGGTCAAGGAGGCTACTTCAGTCCGCAGCGCAGGGTGTTTCTCGGTGGCACGGTCAACTTTCTCACTCAAGAAAACCGCAATTTCATCCTGAAAGGAAATGCCGCCATGGGCTACCAAACCCAACAGCAGGATCGCAGCCCTTTCTTCCCGCTCGCCCCCAATGGGGACGAGTTCAGCGCCAGCAGTCAAAGAGGGCTTGGCGTGACGGCACAACTTCATGCCGTGGTACGCCTGGAAGACTATTGGCAGTTAGGTGGGGAACTGAGCCTAAGACAAACCCCAGGTTATCACGACAGATCTGCCCTTATATTCTTACGCCTGCTGTATCGTCCCCGCAAGACTGTTCATAGCATGGATCTTCCTAATTACACGTCGCAAACACTGTACTGATCATCACTCACCCCGTCTTCTGCCACGATGCCTTTCTGGTCATTTCTCCCCAATGGCCTTTTTTGCCGCGAGCCCAATGATATAAACCCATCAGCCGCCACACCGAATTCAACTGGCGATAACCAAAATTTTCCGCGATGGCGACAAGAAACAGGATAAGAATATGTTTAGGCTTTGGGTAAATATGAAACGATATTTCCTCTAGCAGGAAGGCGCTGACGGAAAGCAGCACGCCCAATCCCATCGCCACAATGAGAAATGCCACCATTGCCTGGCCTGAAATCATGCCAAAGATGAACGCAACTGTCATGAAGGCATAACCTATCACCTCAATGATCGGCCCCAGCCATTCAAAGATCATCATGAATGGAAAGGCCAGCCAACCAACAGCCCCCCCCTTGCGACTGAATAGCAGATCGAAATTTTTTGCCAAACTTTCAGCAAGTCCGCGTTGCCAACGGACTCTCTGGCTTTTCAGCGTTTTCAGATCTTCCGGCGCCTCTGTCCAGCAAATGGGATCGGGAACAAAGGTAATGCGGTAAGGCACGCCCTGTTGCCGCAAGTGCCGGTGCAGGCGCACGACCAGCTCCATGTCTTCGCCAATGGTATTGGTGAGATACCCTCCAACGGATATCACTTTTTCTTTATTGAACACACCAAATGCACCGGAAATAATCAACAAGGCATTTAAGGGTGACCACCCCAGCCTGCCGAACAAAAAGGCACGCATGTATTCCACGATTTGAAACAACGCCAGAGGATTACTCGGCAATCCCCTGCCCACCAAAAAGCCGCCGCTCACCTCGCAGCCATTGGCAATACGCACCGTGCCACCAGAGGCCACCGTGGTAGGGTCTTCCAAAAAGGGTTGAACTACTTTTTCCAGGCTGTCGCGCTGCAAAATTGAATCAGCGTCGATGCAGCAAAAAAGCGGATAGCGTGCGCTGTTTATGCCTACGTTGAGAGCATCGGCCTTGCCGCCATTCTCCTTATCGATGACGCGCAGGTTAGGATATACCGTGGATTGATAGATGGTTTTGACAGGCTTTGTTTGAAGACGAACCCGGTAGGCTTCCGGAAAGGGGGCCAACGAAAATTCCTGGATCAGCACCTCCAATGTTTTATCTTTTGAACCGTCATTGATAACAATGATCTCATATTCAGGATAATTCAATTGCAACAAGGAGCGAATTGACGCCGCAACCGTTGCTTCTTCGTTGTATGCGGGGGACAGGACGCTGATTGGCAATTGCAAATCAGCATACTCCTGGGAAAGCCCCTCCTCCGTGCCATGCTCTTGCATATAACGTGTAAGGGTAAAAAACGACATCACATTAAGCAGAATGTAGCCCAGGTTCATGCCAATGAAATACAGCAGGAAGAACCACTGGGACATCAATATAATATCGGATAATGTCATGCCATCTTCTTTTCAGCGATAACCTGAACGAGAATATCTTTCGCGTAGCGGTCAGTCTGTTCGTCTTTGATTTTCTCGAGAGCGGCGGTGCTTATGGATGGCAAGCTGGATAACGCCTGGGCCGCCCGGTAACGCACCCACCACTGTTGATCGCACAGCATAGTTATCAAAATATATTTGTCATAGATTAACCCCATCCTCCCCAAGGCCCTCACCGCCTGAACCCGCACATGCCACGCGGAATGCGTAAGATTCTTCCGAACAATATCCAGGGCATCAGGGCTTTTGAAGGCATGAAGACAGGCTGCAATAACCGTGTCGCTTGGAAATTTTTCTATCACCTGACGAAGAACCACTGTCGATGAATCACAGGCGATAGTCTCAAAATAACGAATCAACCGTGGAATGTACGGCGCAGGTGAATGCAATATCGCATTCGCCAATGCCGCACAGATAACGTGAGGTGAAGCCTCATGCAGGATGCTGGCAACCCTGGCAGGCGGCCAGTCCGTCCGCGCGCTGATCAAAGGGATGATGAATGGCATCGCACGCTCTTCATCAATCCTAATCAGCGCCTTCATCGCCGCCAACGACACAGAAGGGTGATCATCGACGGCTGCGTTTTTAATCTCATCCCAGGCTGATTTTTCGCGCAGCAATCCCAATGTAGTAATTGCTGCCAAACGGGATTTCACCTTGCTTTTCTTTAATAGGCGGTCTGCAACCTCAAGCATCCCGGCCTTGCGCGCGACTTCGTTGAGGCTATCCTTTGCGCTACCCCGCAGGGATTCATGAAAGTGATTCCATAGATTGAATAAAACCGGCCAATCCTTTTTTTTTACAGAAGGGAGAACATCAGGGATGGATTCCAGACTTCGTATCAGAATAGGACGCCAGGTATCCATAAAGAGCTTTCTGCGCCGCTCATCGCGTATCAGCATGTAACGCAGCGCAAGGACATAGAGCACCATGAAAATAATAATGAAAATCACAGCGATCCCGGTCCAGAACGCCAGGTTTACTATCGGATCAGAAGAGGTGGCGAACTCCAAGGCGAATTCCTTTTCTGGTATAGATATCACCCTGTTCGTGCAAGCTGATTTCGTGAGTAATAGCCCACGCGGGTGTAACCCAGTAGCGGCCTGTCAATGCCAACGTCTGTACATCCGAGGTGCGCAACACGCCTTTGCCCACATTCTGTACTTCCTGGCCTGTGGCGTACACCATATTTATATTGTTACGATCACCATAGTAATAACCAAGCTGGAGCGCATGCCCGATTGGCGACCCACCTCCTTCGATCTGACTCGCGGAAAAGGTATAGGCAGCACGATAATTATGCCAATAACGCTCCAGAACGAAAATTTCCCGATTGATACCGGAGGTTATATTCCCTGTGCCGGGCAATTCCAGATTTCTGCAAAGCGCTCTTGAGTCATCACTCAGATCACAGCTTGTTTTATGATTTGTGTGGCGCCATCCCAGATGGATGCCCCACCCCTGCCCAAAGGCATATTGCACTTGCCCCAGCATAGACCACTGCGGCAACACACGGTGGGTTGGGCTCGCATTACCCTCAAGCAGAACCGTCCAGCGCTGGCCTAAAGGGTAATACATCCCCGCCAGAAACTCCCTGTCGTTGAAAGAAAAACGCTCTGTTTCGCGCGCAACACCATAAACAACCTTGCGCTCGGAAATTTTTTGCGTAGCCTCGACATAGGTACTGCGCCAACCGGGAAGTTGATTATTAAGGCCGTCATAGGCATGACCAAGCTCCATTTCCGCCGCCGTGGCTGAAAAATGCATAAAGGTCATCACCCCAGTCAGGCAAACACATTTAATCCATTTCATGCCGCCGTTTTTATCCTTAAATGACGCCGCACCCTGGCCATCAGCTCCACTGGCTGAAAAGGCTTGACAATATAATCGCAAACGCCCGCGTCGAGCGCCCGGACTATGTCGCGCTCCTGGGATCTACCCGTCAACATGATCACAGGCACATCACTCCACGCGGGTTTGGCGCGGATGTGGGCATTCAATTCAAAGCCATCCGCATAGGGCAGCATTAAATCGAGCAGCACCATGCTTGGCGGGGATATTTCATCTATTAGCGCTTTCGCTTGTCGGCCATCCGTGGCCATACGCACATCAAATCCTTCTCGCGACAACATGAAATTCAACAAAAAGCCGATGCTTTCGTCATCTTCCACAACAACAACAACGGGTTTCGCATAATCTTGTTGGGCCGTCATTGTAATATCCACCCTTCGGCTTAAATACGAATACCTGGCCTGCCGGGGCAGACCTCCTTCAAGAGGATTATCGGCACGATGGCGTGAAAGATAAGCAGGAAAACCATCCGCAAAAGAGCGGCTTGATTAATTTTCAGTGGGGGGAGTGAAACGCAAGGGAAAACAGAAGGGAAATATGGCGGAGAGGGTGGGATTCGAACCCACGGAAGGGGGATGCCCTTCAACGGTTTTCAAGACCGTCGCTTTCGACCGCTCAGCCACCTCTCCTGACATGTTAGCCTGAGAAGCATAACCGAAAAAGAGGATAAAATACCAGCACACAACCAAAACTTTGACATGATATAGACGTAAAAGATAAGCTTGGAACAAGTCCAACGCAAAAGTGTCTCACGCTACAGCGCGTGTTCTTTTTCCATTTTCCAGGAGCCACCCCCAATGAACCGCTACCAACAGCCTGTTGCCACGACCGCCAGCAGCACTGGTTCGGCGCTTGCCGCCAACAAGATGATCAGAAACACCTATACGCTGCTGGCGATGACCCTGCTGTTCAGCGCCGCGACCGCAGGTGCATCTATTGTGCTCAAGCTGCCTCACCCCGGACTGATTATCACCCTGGTGGGTTATTTCGGGCTGCTGTTCCTGACTTACAAGCTGCAAAACAGCGCCTGGGGCCTGTTGTCGGTATTCGGGCTGACCGGCTTCATGGGCCTCACCCTGGGTCCCGTTATCAGCTCTTACCTCGGCATGCCCAATGGAGGCCAGGTTGTCATGACCGCGATGGGTGCGACTGGAGCAATCTTCCTCGGTCTGTCCACCTATGCCTTGACCACGCGCAAGGACTTCAGCTTCATGGGCGGCTTCCTATTCGTCGGCGTGCTGGTGTCGTTTCTGGCGGGCCTGGGTGCAATCTTTTTTGAAATGCCTACCCTCGCGCTGGCGGTTTCCGCCATGTTCGTGCTGCTCGCCTCCGGCCTGATCCTGTTCGAAACCAGCCAGATTGTTCATGGCGGCGAAACCAACTACATCCTGGCGACCGTCTCCCTGTATGTCAGCATCTTCAACCTGTTCACCAGTCTGCTACACCTGCTGGGCGTGTTCAGCCGCGATGATTGACGCCGTCTAACATAGACCAAAAGCCCCCGGCAGGCACCCCACCACCGGGGGTTTTCATTGTAAGGACACAACACCGTGACCGAAGAACACATATTCGCACAATACGTGCGCATTCTCGGCAAAGGCAAAAAGGGTTCGCGCTCGCTGACGCAGGACGAGGCCTATGAAGCGATGCGCCTGATCCTCGCCGATGCCGTCGAGCCGGTGCAACTCGGCGCCTTCCTGATGCTGATGCGCGTCAAGGAGGAAAGCCCCGATGAACTCGCCGGATTCGTGCGCGCGGCGCGTGACTCCCTGACGTTGCCCACCTCTCTCCCCCGAATTGATCTGGACTGGTCATCCTACGCGGGCAAGCGCCGCCAGTTGCCGTGGTTCACCCTCTCCGTCCTGCTGCTGGCCGAAAACGGCATCTCGATATTGATGCACGGCATCGGTGGCCGCAAACACGATCGTGTATACACTCATACAGCGCTGGAATCGTTAGGCATTCCAGCCAGCCAGTCAATCGACGACGCCGCTATGCGCATCCGTCAGCACGGCTTTGCCTTTCTGCCACTGGAGCGGTTTCAACCAAAACTTCAGTCAATTATCGATCTGCGCGATGTGCTGGGGCTGCGTTCTCCGGTTCATACCCTGGCGCGTATGCTCAACCCCTTCCAGGCACCCTACCTGATACAGGGCATTTTTCATCCCGGCTACAAGGGGATCCATCAGCAAGCGGCGCTGCTGCTCAATCAGCCCCATGCAGCCGTGCTTAAAGGTGAAGGCGGCGAAATCGAGCGTAACCCTGATGCCCCGTGTCAGGTGCTGACAGTGCATGAAGGCGTCGCCGATGAGGAACTATGGTCGGCCATGTTTCAAGGTCAACGTCACATGAAGGACGAAATCATGGATATACGTCGCCTGGCGGCACTGTGGCGCGGCGATATGGAGGATGAGTATGGCTTGGCTACGGTCACTGGCACCGCAGCCATCGCGCTCAAACTCATGGGCCGGGCGCAATCGCTCGAAGCCGCCGAGGCATTGGCGCACACCATGTGGGATAACCGGCCCAAGGCAAAATTCGGTCCGTAGTCCTTCGTCCTAAAACCTCTTTTTGCCCACGTTGCCACGAGACAAAACAAAAACATGGATGCTTCAGCAATCCACCGGATGGGTGGCAAATAACACGCGATGTGAACTTGAATCTCTTCGGCTCGTATTCCCCGCCGCTTGCGGCGTAGACCAGCGGCTTGAAGAGCATCAATCTTTCAACCATCCCGCCGCACGCTTGGCGAAATAAGTGAGGATGCCGTCGGCCCCGGCACGCTTGATGGACAGCAGGGACTCCAGCACCACAGCGCGTTCGTTCAGCCAGCCGTTCTGGCTTGCCGCCATGATCATGGCGTATTCGCCGCTTACCTGATAGACGAAGGTGGGCACGCCGAACTCTTGCTTGACACGATAGACGATATCCAGATAAGGCATGCCGGGCTTGACCATCACCATGTCGGCGCCCTCCTCCAGATCGAGCGCGACTTCGTGCAGCGCTTCATCCGTGTTGGCCGGATCCATCTGATAGGTATATTTATTACCACCGCCGAGATTGGCTGCCGACCCCACGGCGTCACGGAACGGGCCGTAAAAACTGGAGGCGTACTTCGCCGAATACGCAAGAATGCGGGTATGGATATGACCGTCGGCTTCGAGCGCATCGCGGATTGCCCCGATACGTCCGTCCATCATATCCGATGGCGCCACGACATCGGCACCCGCCTCAGCATGAGAGAGCGCCTGCTTGACCAGCACCGCCACCGTCTCATCATTCATGACGTAGCCGGCTCCATCAATCAGGCCGTCCTGACCATGCGTGGTAAAGGGGTCCAGCGCCACATCGGTGATGACACCCAACTGCGGAAATTCTCGCTTGAGCGCACGCACTGCACGCTGCGCCAACCCATCGGGGTTATAAGCCTCGCGTGCGTCCTCGGTTTTTTTGTCTTGGAAGGTTACAGGAAAAAGCGCCACCGCAGGCACGCCCAGCGCCACCAATTCCGCCGCCTCTTTCAGCAGCTCGTCGAGGCTTATCCGCTCAACACCGGGCATGGAGGCTATCGTCTCCCGCTTACCGCTGCCTTCCAGCACGAATACGGGGTAAATCAGGTCATCCGCCGTGAGTACTGTCTCACGCATCAACCGGCGCGAAAAATCATCCCGCCTCATACGGCGCAAACGCCGCTGCGGGAAAGCGCCCTTTCGGGTGCTCGCGTTACTCATTCGAAATCACCTCAAACTGCTGGCCTCCCTTGACAAACCGCCGGGGAGACGGCCTGCCAGGAAGACCCATCGTTAATCCGCTTATTTTTTCTTGGCGGCTTTCTTGGCTACGCCCTTTTTCTTGGGGACAGCTTTTGCTGGTGCGGCCTTTTTGGGCGCGGCTTTCTTTGGGACTACTTTCTTTGCCAGGCCTTTTTTAGGAGCGGCTTTTTTAGGGGCGGCTTTTTTTACTATGGCCGTTTTCTTTGGAGCCACCTTTTTGACCGGGGCCTTCTTCACGGGGGCTTTCTTGACCGGAGCTTTCTTCACAGAAGCCTTTTTAATCGGGGCTTTTTTTACTGGCGCCTTCTTGACCGGGAGCTTTTTGACAGGCGTTTTCTTGGCTGGCGCTTTTTTCACAACGGCCTTCTTCGTCACAGCCTTCTTGACGCCAGCAACCGCTTTTTTCACGGCCTTTACTACTTTCTTCTCGGCGGCCTTCACCGTCTTCGCGACCACTTTCGCCTCTTTCTTGGCACCCGCAATCGCTTTTTTGGTGGCTGTGACCACTTTCTTTTCAGCCCTTACCACGGCCTTCTTGGCAATCGCCACATCTTTATGTGCAATGGCAACGGCCTTCGTTGCGGCCTTGGTTGCCGCCTTGGCGACTTTCTTTTCAACATCTTCGACAGTTTTCACGATGGCTTTTACCTCTTTCTTGATGGTGGCAACAGTTTTCTTCGCGGCGGGCGCCACTTTTTGCTCGGCTTTTTTCTCGACCGGCTTGACAGCTTTTTCAACCGCTTTGACAACGGGTGCCGCCTTTACCTCAACGACCGGCTTTTTCGCGATGGCGGGCTTGATGGGCTTGGCGGCTGGAGCAGGCTTTACCACAGGGGCTGGCGCAGGTTCACTGATGGCCTTTTGGATCGCCGCAAAAATATCGGAAATCTCACCCACGCCCTGCACAGTGCGCAGTTTACCCTGATTGCGGTAATACGCTGCCACGGGCGCGGTCTGCGCCTCGTAGACCCGCAGCCGGTTGCCAATGGTTTCTTCGTTGTCATCGGCACGATGGCGCAGGTTACCGCCGCATTTGTCACATCGATCATCGAGCTTGGAGGGCGAAGTATAGATGTTATATGTCTGGCCGCATGACTCACAGGTGCGCCGACCCGTCAGACGCTGCAAGAGTATCTCAAAATCGAGATCAATCAGCAGAGCAATCTCCAGGGATTGTTGGAGTTTGCCCAGCATTGCGTCCAACGCCTCTGCCTGGGGAATGTTGCGCGGAAAACCATCCAGAATAAATCCTTCGCGCGCATCCGGGTGGGATAGCCGTTCCGCGATCATGCCCAAGACGATGTCATCGGATACCAGT
This sequence comes from uncultured Gammaproteobacteria bacterium, assembly GCA_947085925.1. Taxonomy (GTDB): domain Bacteria; phylum Pseudomonadota; class Gammaproteobacteria; family Ga007554; genus LNEJ01. The sequence goes on along the minus strand of CAMTYI010000198.1, from coordinate 14,598 downwards.
TGTCCGGATTCCATCACGGCCTTGGCTTGCAGGCCCAGCGGCGTTCCCGCCGCCACTGCGGCGCGCAGCAAATCGCCTGTGGAAACTTGCGGGATATGAAACTTCTCGACGAGCAGCTTGGCTTGCGTACCTTTCCCCGAGCCAGGCGCACCTAACAGTACAATTCTCATAGCGGCGTTTACACTCCCTTCACTGGGTTTGTTGGTTATTGATAACTCGATTTATCATCAGCATTCGGCCCTCATCATGTTGCCGGCGGTGCCATCCCTAAATGCTTTGCCTGTGCTTTTCGAGCAGAGGCTGGCCGGGTTCACCTTCACTGCTTTAACACGCCCGAAGCCTCATGCTTTGAGCGCACATGGTGACGTTGCCTAAACTACCCCGAGTCATATGTCTAAGTCAATGAACCTCATGATAATAAATCATCATTAACATATTTTTTTACGCAGCAGGCTCCAGGAACATCGTAACCCATCAATTTACGGGCGGTGCATCGCACCAAAAAATGGAATGCAAGCGTTGGTATTCCTCATCGCCATATCTCGTTATAATGTCTTTCCGGTTTCAACAAATCATTTCAACATGAAGGATATTTTCCATGAGCTTCCACAACGTTACTTCCGGACGCGACGTCCCCAACGACATCAATGTCATCATCGAAATCCCCGCGCAAAGTGACCCGGTGAAATACGAGGTCGACAAGGAAAGCGGCGCGCTGTTTGTGGACAGGTTCATGGCCACCGCCATGTTCTACCCCTGCAACTATGGCTACGTCCCCAGCACCTTGTCGGAAGATGGCGACCCGGTGGATGTGCTGGTTGTCACGCCAGTGCCCTTGATCAGCGGTGCGGTGATCCGCTGCCGTCCGATCGGCATGCTCAAGATGACCGATGAATCGGGCGTCGATGCCAAAATCCTCGCCGTTCCTGTCGACAAGCTTTCCCCCATCTACACCAAAGTCCAATCGCCGGAAGACATGCCCTCCCTGTTGCTGTCGCAAATCTCTCACTTCTTCGAGCACTACAAGGATCTGGAACCAGGCAAATGGGTCAAGGTTGATGGCTGGGTAGGCACCGCCGAGGCCAAAGCCGAAATTCTGGCCAGTGTCGAGCGCTACAATAACGCTTCCGCTTAACATCCCGCGCATTAAAGGGGCGGGCGTGAAGCCCGCCCCTACTCCCCGATGAGCGCGCACCACCACGCAGACCATCGTCACGTTCACCACACCGGCAATCACCTGCTGGGCGCGCTGGCCTTTACCCTGGCGTTCGCCGTTGTTGAGGCGCTGGCGGGGTGGTGGTCCGGCTCGCTGGCCTTGCTGGGCGATGCGGGGCACATGGTATCGGACGCCACCTCGCTGGGACTGGCGGCCTTTGCGGCATGGATCGCCAAGCGACCGCCGTCGGCACGGCACTCGTATGGTCTGGGACGCGCCGAGGTAATCGCCGCACTGGTCAACTCGATATTCATGCTGGCGGTGGTGGCCGCCATCGTGGTCCTCGCCATTCAGCGCCTGCAAGCACCACAGCCCATCGCTGGCGACGTAGTAATGATGGTCGCCGCCCTGGGCCTGGTTGTGAACATCATCGTCGCCTGGATGCTGAGCCGTGGCGAAAAGACCCTCAATACCCGCGCGGCACTACTGCATGTGCTGGGCGATCTACTGGGGTCTGTGGCCGCACTGCTTGCCGGTGTGGTGATCTATTTCACCGGCTGGACAGCCATCGACCCGATCCTGTCGCTGGTGATCTGCGCATTGATCCTGTTTTCCGGTTTCAACCTACTGCGCGAAGCCTTGCATGTGCTGATGGAGGGCGTGCCCGCCTCCCTGGATCTACCCGAAATCGGGCTGGTCATGGCAGGAGTACCAGGGGTAACGTCGGTGCATGACCTGCATATCTGGACCTTGTCCTCCGGCACGGTCATGCTCTCCGCCCACATTATCATAAAAGACATGGCGCACTGGCAGGAGGTCCTCGCCACCCTGAAGGAGCTGCTGCATGACCGCTATGACATCGAGCACATCACCCTGCAACCCGAGCCGCAGATAACCCACATTATCAGCCCGATGCTGCTGAAACCGTTAAAATGACCTCTGCCGCTCCCGCAATCTTCCGTGATAGACTGCTCTGTTACTGGTAAAGTCCGGCTCGAAACATGTTAATCAACTTCACCAAAATGCACGGATTAGGCAACGACTTTGTCGTGATCGACGCCACGTCCCAGCCCATTGCGCTGACTCCGGCGCAGATCCGCCAGATCGCTGACCGGCATTTTGGCGTGGGTTGTGATCAGGTGCTGCTAGTAGAAGCGGCGTGCGACCCCAGCGTTGATTTCCGCTACCGCATCTACAACGCCGATGGCGGGGAAGTGGAGCAGTGCGGTAATGGCGCGCGTTGTTTTGCCCGTTTTGTGTTGGATCATCACCTGACCTCGAAACACGAAATTGCGGTGGAAACAGCGGGCGGCATCATCCGCCCGCGCATCGAACCTGACGGTCAGGTAACCGTCAACATGGGCATGCCGCGCTTTGCGCCTGCGGACATCCCCTTCGTGGCCGACCTTCCATCAGACACCTATACGCTGGAAGTGGCGGGGCAACGGCTGACGATAGGTGCGGTGTCGATGGGCAACCCGCACGCGGTGTTACTGGTCGATAATGTTGACACCGCACCGGTCGCCGAACTGGGGCCACTGATCGAGAAACATGAACGCTTCCCCAATCGCGTCAACGCGGGATTCATGCAGATCATCAGCAGAAACCACATCCGGCTGCGCGTCTACGAGCGTGGCGCCGGGGAAACGCTGGCGTGCGGCACGGGCGCCTGCGCAGCGGTGGCTGTGGGCCTGAAGCGGGGCATGCTGGATCAAGAAGTAAAAGTGGATTTGCCGGGCGGGACACTTCTGATACGCTGGGAGGGAGAAGGAACCCCGCTGTGGATGACGGGCCCGGCGACGTATGTGTTTGAAGGAAGAATGGAATTATAAATATGTCATATAACAAGCAAGAATTGCTGGGCACAACGATGCCGGATGCGGCTGTCGTCGAACATCTGCGCGCCCACCCCGATTTCTTCATAAAGCATCCCGATGTATTGATGGAAGCGACGCTGCAACATTCCAGCGGACCGGCCATATCACTGATTGAACGTCAGGTTGCCGTGTTGCGCGAGCACAACCGGAAACTCAAACACCAATTGCAGGATCTGGTGCAAATCGCCCGCGACAATGATCGCCTCAGTGAGCGCATGCATCGCTTGACACTGGCCTTGATAGATTGCACGAGCCTGGAAGAGATTTTCATCGCCCTGCATGACAGTCTCCGCAATGAATTCCAGGCGGACGCCGTCACGCTCCGGCTCCTCGCTCGCCCCCTGCAATCCACGGCTGACGAGCGAGGCGGATTCTCCATGGACACTTTGTTTGTGGACAAGGACGATGCGTCATGGAGTGCCTTCAAAGGCATAATGAACAATGGCAAACCCGTTTGCGGCATACTGAACGCAACACAGTTGAACCACCTGTTTGGCAACCAGGCTACGGATATCACCTCGGCGACGCTGATACCTCTGGCGAACCCCTCATCTACCCTAAAGGGCAGCGCGCAGCCTCCCCTCCGGGGGACGAGTGCTGACAGAGCGACGCTCTCGCTGGGAATTGTGGCCATCGGCAGCTATGACGCCGAGCGCTTTCATGCGGGCATGGGAACACACTTTCTGTCTCAGATGAGCGAACTTATCAGCCGCGCCATTCGTCCCTATCTGGTGTAGAGACGGATTTTAAGCTACCCACGGACGTGTCCGACGCCAAAACCGAGTGGCTCAACAAGTTCCTCGCGCACATGCGCGATGAGCGGCGTCTCTCGCCGTTCACGGTTGAGGGTTATCAGCGCGACCTTGGCAAGGTCATCACGTTTTGCCATCAGCAACAAATCAATCATTGGCCTGCGCTCACCAGCCATCATGTGCGCGCCCTGGTGGCTGCCCAACATCGCCTTGGCCTGGGAGGACGCAGCCTGCAACGCCTGCTATCCGCGTTGCGCTCGCTATGCGACTATCTGATCCGCCAAAACGTCATCACCCACAACCCGGCAAACGGCGTCCGCGCGCCCAAGTCCCCGCGCAAACTGCCGACAACCCTGGACGCGGATCAAATGGGGCGTCTATTGACGATGGACGGCGTAAAGAATGTCGCGGGAGAAATTGATGCGCTATTAACCTTGCGCGACTGCGCCATCATGGAACTGATGTATTCCTCGGGGCTTCGCCTGAGTGAATTGACCAACCTCGATTGCGCGGAAATAAACCTGGCTGACGCCACCGTGCGCATTACCGGCAAAGGCAGCAAAACCCGCATCGTGCCGGTGGGTCGCTATGCGCGGGAAGCGGTGCAAGCATGGCTTGAAGCGCGTGCCACGCTGGCCGCACCTGATGAATCCGCCCTGTTTGTGGGGCAACGCGGCAAACGCCTTACACCACGCGCCGTACAATTGCGCATGGGTGAGTGGGCAATCAAGCAAAGTACCGCTACGCATGTCCATCCACACATGCTGCGCCACTCCTTCGCCAGCCACTTATTGGAATCCAGCGGCGATTTGCGCGCAGTGCAAGAGCTGCTAGGCCATGCCGACCTTTCCACGACACAGATCTACACCCACCTCGATTTCCAACATCTGGCCAAGGTCTATGACAGCGCCCATCCACGGGCGAAAAAACGTTCCTGACTATTTTCCATAACCACTGGTGATGTGCTGAATAGTCATTTGTAACAAGTCACGCCATTCTTTTTCAATATCCGGACTAAACTGTGGATCGGTTTCTGCTACCGCCTTTATAAAACTATCAAGCCAATAAGAATACTGGCCAGGCTCTATATTCATCTTTGTTGCACTGTGAGTATCACGGATCCTCGAAATCCCACTCGCCCCGATGGGATTGCCCTCGGCATACATGATCGCCAGATTTATTCCATTTTTGAGCAGCGCTTTTTGCGCGGCCATATCCGTATTGGCAAACCTTGGCGAGATTGAAGGGTGACTCACCAGAAAAATATCATAAAATTTTCCGAATAAATCATTCCCGCTATTGATACACCGCCCTAGACTGGTCTTTGCCTGCGTGAAATTTCTTGCCATAGTTAAAAGCTCCATTACTGAGATGCCACGGTTTTTGATCAACTTAATAGGGCGATATGCGACGCCCTTATACAGTGATACGGCTATTAGCGGCACGCCAGATTAAAATATAAGGTTTTTTCCATACTCTAAAAAAACGTAATCGAAGAAGTAGCGCTTTATGGAGAAAATTCTCTCCTATTCCAGCCTCTGATTCTATTTCAAAGCGCCAATAATTATGTAGGGTGCGTCCTACGCACCTAACAGCAACATTGCAATCACCCCCCAACCTGAAATTTATTTTTTCATATAAAAATCAATTAACTATTAATCCACTAAACATCCTTGGAGCAATTTCAGCCTGGGATCTGAAAGTCGAACATAAAAACCACTAAAGCTTGATTACGATACGCCGATAACCTTTACGAGGGTCTTGATACCCGTAAGCGAACAATGGATGAACGAGGTACGACTCCAGGGAGGGGGGAGGTAACGCCGCACCAGGAGCGGCAGTCGAGTGCAACGCACGGAGCGGTTGCCTAACCTTTACCAGTCTTTGTGGAGAGCAGCGGCAGGAGCCCATCTCTAAATTTTATTAAATCTCACATGTGAGGAGAGATGATTATGCGTAACGTACTAAAAGCATTAAGTTCCGCCGGTTCCCTGGCGCTTATCCTTTCGGGAACGGCAATGGCAGCCCCCCCCCCGGGCGGTTTCGATAATTGGACCGTCAACGGCACAGGTGTGATATCGGCAACAGCCACAGGCATATGTACCACCGTCGGCACCACCTGCGCTTCCGTAGTTAGCGGAGACGGCTTTCTTCAGCAGGAAGTAACCCTATCTGACGGCACGCGCTACATCAGGACAATGATTGCTGAAGGATTTGCCACAGCAGGCGGCTCGCTCGCCAACCTGACATTTGCATCGGAAGATTTCGTGCGGATGGGAGGCGCTGCCCAGGGCCTGGCCTCAAAGATGAACATCAGAGAGGGTACATTGTCCGCAACCGGCACCGCCCCCGCCTTAATTAACACCGGCTTTGGCGCAGGCGCGACGATATTGACCGGCTGGGGCACCAACAGCACCCTCAACAGTGCCGAGGCGGTGTTGACACTGGGCCTGTCTGATCGAGGCGCGGATCCGGATGGTGCAGGTCCATTAACGGCAGCGGATGCGGGTGGTGATGAGTTCCTCACCGGCTTCAGTGTAACCACCAACACGCTGGCGGCCGGTGGTGCAAACGTCACCTCGGCGCTGTCTGTCGATCAGACGATCTTTGTGGGCGGTGCAACAGAAACCACTGACAAACAGCGTTTCGTCACCATGATTGATACTGCCGCCGCAGCACAGGCCGCTTTCAAGTTTGCCACCAATACAACCGATCCGGCCACTCTCATCTATAATGCTGGAGATAAGATTCAGGTGGTATGGGCAGGCCAGAACATCACTGGCGCTGGCACATTCAGCACGCAGAGTCTGATCAAGCTCTCCGGCACTGGCGGCAGCGCCGTCAACTCCGCCGTGCGGGCATCCAACCTGACTTCTGCGGCTCCGTTCGAATGGACCTCGACACCAGCCACCGTTCTCAACTCGGAGTTCGGAGCCGCACCAGCGTTCTGAGTCTTGCTCAACCCAAGGAGCATAGGATAGAAAATCACGAAAAGAGAAGGGCATTGCCCTTCTCTTTTCTTTTTTGGAGGAGCAGGCTCACCTAACCCACACCGTTTTCGCATTAAGAAATTCGCGCATTCCATGATGCGATAACTCACGCCCATAGCCGGAGGCCTTGATGCCGCCGAACGGCAGGCGCGGGTCGCTTTTTACCATGCTATTCACGAAACAGGCGCCCGCCTCGACCCGTAGCGCCAAGGCCTCGCCGCGCTGGCTATTGCGTGTCCAGACACTGCCCCCCAGCCCAAAACGCGAGCCGTTTGCCAGACGCAGGGCGTGCTCTTCGTCACGGGCGCGGATCACTATTGCCACGGGGCCAAACAGCTCCTCGCCGAAGGCGCGTTGCTCGGCTGTTACATGATCGATAATCGACGCCTGGTAATACGCGCCCGGACCATCGTGCGGTGCGCAGCCGGTGACAGTCACGGCGCCTTGACGGATACTGTCTGTGACCTGCTGGTGCAGCTCGTCACGCAGGTCAGGACGCGCCATCGGGGCAAGTGTGGCGGCCTCATCCAGCGGATCGCCCGGCGCAAGCCGTTCCACTGCTGCCTTGAATTGCGCGACAAATACATCTGCAATCGCGTCCACCACGATAAAGCGCTTGGCAGCGATGCAGCTTTGTCCGGCATTGAGAAAACGCGAGGCCACGGCGTTTTTCACGGCAAGCTCCAGGTCGGCATCTTCCAGCACAATGAAGGCGTCCGATCCTCCCAGCTCCAATACCAGTTTTTTCAGATGGGTTCCGGCGCACGCCGCCACCGCACGCCCTGCCGCCTCGCTGCCGGTAAGCGTAACGGCGTGAATGCGCGGATCGGCGATGACCCGTTCCACCTGGCTGCTTGCGATCATCAAGGTGCGAAACACGCCCTGTGGAAATCCGCACGCCTGGAATACCTGCTCGATAGCCAATGCGCACTGCGGTACGTTGGAAGCGTGTTTCAGGACGCCGGTATTGCCCGCCACCAACGCGGGGGCTGCAAATCGGAATACCTGCCACAGAGGAAAATTCCATGGCATTACCGCAAGCACGGTGCCCAGCGGCTGGTAGGCGACATAGCTTTTAGTTGCATCGGAGCCGATAAGCTCATCCGCCAGGAATGCCGGCCCGTGCTCCGCGTAGAAATCACACGCCGCAGCGCATTTTTCCACCTCGGCTCGGGCCTCTTTGATCAGCTTGCCCATTTCGAGGGTGATGATGCGCGCCAGGCGGTCGCGGTGATCGCGCAGATATTGTGCGACCTTGCGCATCAACCGGCAGCGTTCTTCCAGCGGCGTAGCCGTCCACACCGGCGTGGCATGGGCGACTTCGTGCAGCGCGGCATCCAGTTGCGCGTCATTCCACACTGCAAATTCCTGGAGTGTCATACCATTGGCCGGATTGACGGATTTGAACGACATGATGGGGCCTCCTCTAATATACTATTGCGGTAGTATAGTCCGTTTGCCGGTATTCTTGTTTCGAGTCCATAAATGAAAAAACATATGATCTGTATCCTGGGTGGCAGCGGCTTTGTTGGCCGTCACTTGGTTAATCAACTGGCCAAGGCGGGCCATCATGTACGTTTGATTACGCGCCGCATTGAACGCCAGCGGGATCTTTTAATTTGGCCTACGGTCGACGTGGTGGAAGCCAGCATTCACGACGCGCAAGCGCTGCGCACGCACTTTGCGGGCTGCGACACGGTCATTAACCTGGCCGCCATTCTCAATGAGAGCAAAAAAACCACGTTTCAAACTGTGCATGTCGATCTGCCGCGCAACGTGGTACAGGCCTGCCTTGCCCAAGGTGTCAAACGCCTGCTGCACATGAGCGCGCTCAACGCCGACGCCAGGCAAGGCGCCAGCGCTTATCTGCGCAGCAAGGGTGAAGGTGAGGATATAGCGCACAGCGCAGCGGAACACGGCCTGAGCGTAACCAGCTTCCGGCCTTCCGTGATCTTCGGCCCCAATGACCACTTCTTCAACCGCTTCGCTGGACTGCTCAGGTACGCGCCCGTTATCCCGCTGGCCTGCCCTGACGCACGCTTCGCACCGGTGTATGTCGGCGATGTTGTGCACGCTTTCATGGTGGCGCTCGATGAGCGCACCGCCATCGGTCAGCGCTATGATCTGTGCGGCCCGCGCACCTACACGCTGAAAGAGCTGATGGAGTACGCCGCCTCCATCATCGGCGTAAAGCGTCCGATCATCGGCCTTGGCGACACCCTGTCGCGCATCATGGCGGGGGTTATGGAGCATGCGCCCGGCAAACCACTGACCCGCGACAATTATCTGTCGATGCAGGTAGACAGCGTGTGCCGTGGTGAATTTCCTGCGGTGTTCGACACGCAGCAAACCAGCGTTGAGACTGCGGTGCCTTTATATTTGAAGCGGCGTGACCAGCGTATGCGTTATTACGATTTCCGGCGCACTGCGGGGCGTGATTAACGTAAGGGAGAAGTAAGGATTAGCGTGAGGGAAGTTGGCGGCGGGAGCAATGAGGCGAACATCAGGGGCCGGAGCCAGTCTCTCCGATCCCTGATGGGTAATGCTTTTTTACTTAGTGACCAGCCGGGAAATGCGCCAGACTCATGCCCAACATATACAGGAAGGTAACCATGCCGAACAAGTACGCCGGAATCAAGATATCGCCTTTGGTTGCGCTCTTCATAAACAATCTCCTCTCTCAGGAATTTTTACACATAGATGTCAGCACCAAAGTTAATATCCATAGTAACTTTGGTAGAAAAACCATAGCAAAATAGTTGGGTATTTTGCAAGCCCTTTTGGAAAATAATTTTTTACACACAAATCCATTGTTTTTATTATGGTTTTTTAGGTGGATCCCATGAAAAAAACAGGGTAATTTTCAGGCCTGCTCACATATCAAAACCATCATTTTCAGTAGAGTGATTGCCATAACGGATGGAGTGATACAAAATCAATACCTTATCAATCACAGCTTGATCGTTTATTTTTGATGCCAACCCATATTATTCAAAAGAAATCCCTGGCCGACGGGCATGACGAATCACAATTCGTCGCCTGGTTCCGTGGCTCCTCCCCCTACATCAACGCCTTCCGTGGTCGCACGTTTGTCATCATGTTCGGGGGCGAGGCGGTGGCGGATGAACGCTTTGCCAACCTGATTCATGATGTCGCCCTACTCAACAGCCTAGGGGTGCGTCTGGTACTTGTGCATGGCGCCCGTCCGCAAATCGAGCAGCGGCTGCGCGCCTCCGGCACCGCCATCGAATATGCTGGCGGCCTGCGGGTTACCGGCGACGCGGCGCTGACCGGCGTCAAAGAGGCCGTCGGCATGTTGCGCGTGGAGATTGAGGCGCTGCTGTCGATGGGGCTGGCCAATTCGCCAATGGCGGGCGCGCGGATTCGCGCGGCATCGGGCAATTTTGTAGCCGCAAAACCGCTGGGAATCCGTGACGGGGTCGATTATTGCCATACCGGGGAGGTACGCCGCATCGATGCAGAGGCGATAAGGCAGCGACTGGACGACGGCGCCATTGTGCTGCTTTCGCCACTTGGCTATTCGACTACCGGGGAGGTGTTTAATCTCACCGCCATCGAAGTGGCAACCGCCACGGCGGCGGCACTCAGCGCCGACAAGCTGTTGTGCCTGGTGGAAACCGGCGGCTTGATGGATGCGCACAAAAATCTGGTACGACAGCTAACGCTGGCCGAGGCGGAACAGTGGCTATCGACACAGCCTGTCGACGAGGAAATGGCAGCTTATTTCAACGGTGCGGTGCGGGCGTGCCGGCAAGGCGTGCGCCGCGCTCATCTGGTCGACAGACATATCGACGGTGCACTGTTGCTGGAACTCTTCACCCGCGACGGTATCGGCACGCTGATCACCGCAGACATCTACGAGGGCACACGCAAGGCCACTATTGACGACGTGGGCGGCATCCTGGAGCTGATTGCCCCATTGGAGGCGGAAGGCGTGCTGGTGCGCCGCTCCCGTGAACGGCTGGAAACGGAAATCGAGCACTTCACGGTTGTGGAGCGCGACGGCATGATTATCGCCACCGCCGCGCTCTACCCCTTTGCGGCACAAGGCATGGGCGAGCTGGCCTGCCTTGCCGTCCATCCTGCGTACCACAGCACGGGCAGGGGCGAAGCGTTGCTCGGTTATATCGAGCGTGTTGCCGCGCAACAGGGGATACACCGTCTGTTTGTACTCACCACACACACACCCCATTGGTTTCAGGAGCGCGGTTTCCAACCGGGAGAAGTCAACGATCTACCCATGGCGCGCCAGCGCATGTACAACTACCAGCGCAAATCAAAGGTATTTATCAAGGGCGTATAAGCACGATGAAAGAAATTCTGGTTTACCTGTTTGTCGCCATTAGCTCGCTGCTGTTGTGGACGTATGTTGTGCATATGCTTATTGGGGGGCTGGTGAGTCCGGAAACCGAGCTGTGGGTGATGATTGCTGCCGTGGCGGTGGGCGCTGTCATCATGGGCGCCATGGCGTGGGATGTTGTCCGGCGGCGGCGGAAAAGGTAATACATTATTCGACACCTGCACCCAGTGAAAAATTGCGGCATTGATACACGGATGACAGCAGATGGATGATAACAATGGCGCTCAAGCTGCGAACTCCGCGCTTGAAGCTTCGGAGCACAAGCACTCGTCCACCCGTCGCAGTTCGCGCAGGCGGCACCACGCACACAATCACCAGCCAAATTCGCGCCTGACGGTGATCATTATCCTGCTCGGCATTTTTCTCGCCTTGCTGCTGGCGCTCACGGTTTATGTGGGACTGGAGCTTGCGCAAGCAACGAAAAACGCCGATAGGCTTGCTACCGAATTGACAGACGCAAAGCTGGCGCTATCGACGTTGAAGCCACGGCGGGAGGACGCCTCGCAGGGCCCGCTACAAATTACCAAGGAGCAGCCCCCCGCGCTCCTCGACATGCAGCTCGATAAAGTGATCCCGATAAACAAAGGGTACTTGAAGAACATCATGTTTTCGGCTGTCAACCGCAACGGGAAAAAGAGATACGAATACCGACTGGTGTTCGAGAACACTGCGATTCACAGAGTCTACCCGCACGCCCGCGTGACGCTATTCAACAAAAATCAGGGGCAGATCGGCACGGATGAGATTAGCGATTATGACGAGCTTGCGCCTGGCGAAAGCCGCTCTCACTCAGCGCTGATGACGCATCTGGCCGATCAGGAACCACAGCGCTTTTCAGTTGACACCACGGGTGGGGTAAATCTTCCCAGCCCATAACAGGGAGCGGCCCTGCTCTCCTATTTGACGACTTTCAATGCGGGCCGACGCGGCTTTTCAGGTGGTGGTGTGGGTTCGGTGGGTTGTCCGCCGTCTTCATCTTCACCAAACACCATACCCTTGCCGTTTTCCTTGGAGTATATGGCGAGTACGGAGCCGGGCGGCACGGCGACGTTCATCGGCTTTCCGCCGAAGCGGGCGCTGAAGCAGATGAGGTCATTGCCTATCACCAAGGCCTGCACGGCATGCGGGGCAACGTTGAGAATGATCTTGCCGTTTTCGACGAACTGCACGGGAACGCTTACTGCGGAGGATTGCGTACTCACCAGGATATGTGGCGTCATGCCATTATCGATGATCCATTCATAAATGGCACGAATCAGATAAGAGCGGCTGGAGGTCATGGTCATCGTTTTATTTCACGTTCGGCAAGGGATAAACTGGCGCGGAAAGCTTCACGCGCAAAAATGCGTTCGGCGTAGTGCATGAGCGGCTGGGCCTGCACCGGCAGCTCAATGCCATAGAGCGGAAGCCGCCACAGCAAGGGGGCAAGACTGCAATCCACCAGGGAAATCTCATCACTCATGAAAAACGGTTTTTGTTTAAAAGTGGGGGCAATCACCGTCAGACCATCGCGCAGGGCGTTGCGCGCCTTGCCCGCTGCCTTTTCGTCGCCGCCAGTAATGTCATTCAGCATGCTGTACCAGTCATGATCGATGCGATACAAAAACAGCCGGGTGCGCGCCTTCGACACTGGGTCCACCGGCATAAGGGGCGGATGCGGGTAACGGTCTTCCAGATATTCCATGATGATCTGCGAGTTATAAAGCGCCAGATCACGGTCTGTCAGTGTCGGAAGCGTGTTGTACGGGTTAAGATCGAGCAGATCCTCCGGCAAGTTGGCGCCGTCAATATTGATGATATCGACGCTGACGCGTTTTTCCGCGAGCACCATGCGCACCCGATGGCAATAGGGGCATGTCGCCCGAGAATACAACGTCATTGCCGATCGTCTGCTGGCAGTTAGCGCCATTGCGGGATTCTCCAGCTCGAACCTTCGAGTCTCGGCGCATTATAGCGTAATGCAACCATCGGCGTCAGCGCATTCCACGTTGAGAAATACCGTCGAGTCCGCGCTGTAAATCCACCTGAAGATCCGCGACATCCTCAAGCCCGACGGCAATGCGCACCAATCCTTCAGTGATGCCCGCCGCCGCGCGTGCTTCGGGGCTGATACGGCCATGGGTGGTGGTTGCCGGGTGAGTTATGGTGCTCTTGCTGTCGCCCAGATTGGCGGTGATGGAGATCAATCGCACGGAATCAATGAGCTTCCATGCCGCTTCGCGCGCCCCTTCCAACTCAAAAGACAGCACGCCGCCGAACGCTGTCTGCTGACGCGCCGCCAGCGCGTGCTGGGGATGCGACGCAAGGCCGGGGTAATTGACGCGCGCCACGCCCGGCTGCCCTTCCAGCCACTGCGCCAACTGCAAGGCACTGGCGCAATGCGCCTGCATGCGTAAACGCAAGGTCTCAAGCCCTTTAAGAAATACCCAAGCGTTGAACGGACTCATGCTTGGCCCCGCCGTGCGCAGAAAACCATAGATACCCCCGCCCACCAGCGCCTCGCTGCCCACTATCGCGCCACCGATGCAGCGACCCTGTCCGTCGATATACTTGGTGGCGGAATGGATCACGATATCGGCACCCAGAGACAGGGGCCGCTGCAAGGCGGGCGTGCAAAAACAGTTGTCCACCGCAAGCCAACAATTATGCCGGTGCGCCACATCCGCCAATGCCGCAATGTCCGCAATCTCGATCAGCGGATTGGAGGGTGTCTCCAGAAACAACAATCGGGTATTCGGGCGTATCGCCTTCTCCCAGGCATCAACATCGGTCTGCGGCACGAACGTGGTCTCCACGCCGAAACGCGCCAGTATCGTATTGAACAGCAACACCGTTGGACCAAAGATGCTGCGCGAGGCAACAATATGATCGCCCGCCTTCAACAAACCCATGCATGTGGTCAGGATCGCCGCCATGCCCGACGCGGTTGCCACGCAGCGCTCGCCCCCTTCCAGTGAAGCAAGGCGTTGCTCAAAGACGCGCACAGTAGGGTTAGTAAAACGCGAGTAGATGTTGCCGACCGTGGCCCCGGAGAAGCGCGCGGCGGCTTCAGCGGCGCTGCCGAAGGTGTAACTGGATGTGGCAAAAATCGGCTCGGACTGCTCGCCTTCATTGGTGCGCACATGCCCTGCACGCACGGCGCGGGTATCGAAACCATATTCATCAAAATCAAAGTGAGGCATGCCGCTTTTCTCCCTGGGGTTGGATGTTATGCACGAGGCAGAGGGATTTTCAGGCATAAAAAAACCCGCTTACAGCATTCGCCAAAGCAGGTTCCCCTCTTTAGCTGCATTTATTACGCGCCCGCAAGCTGAATCAAATCGGCGCAATAGAAGAATAGAAAATTGGGGGGGGAAAGTCAACCGTCCCTCAATATCTCTGTAGCGAGCAAGTAAACTGTCCTAAGTTGTAGCACATGATCTGTCCGGTTTTATAGTGGCCT
>CAMTYI010000197.1:0-4453 GCA_947085925.1 uncultured Gammaproteobacteria bacterium | reverse complement strand
TGACTTTGTGCGGCATGGTGGATGAGCCGACCTCGCCCGCGACAGTTTTTTGTTTGAAATAACCAATCGAGATGTAACCCCACACGTCACGGCTGAAATCAATCAGCACGGTGTTGAATCGAGCCATGACATCAAAATACTCCGCCACGTAATCATGCGGTTCGATCTGCGTGGTGTACGGGTTCCAGTCCAGCCCCATGCCCGTGACGAAGACGCGCGCGATGGCCTGCCAGTCGAGATGGGGATAGGCCGCAAGATGGGCGTTGTAATTACCCACTGCGCCATTGATTTTGCCAAACAGCGGCAGGGATGCCAGTTGCTCGCGCTGCCGCTTGAGGCGGTAGGCGGTGTTGGCCATCTCTTTGCCCAGCGTGGTGGGTGATGCAGGCTGGCCGTGGGTGCGAGACAGCATGGACTGCGCGGCATGGCGATGAGCCAGGTTGGTGATGGCCTGGATCATCTCATCCATTAACGGCAGGATAACCTGGGCGCGCGCCTCGCGCAGCATCAAGGCATAGGCAAGATTGTTGATGTCTTCCGAGGTGCAGGCAAAGTGGATGAACTCACCCACCGCCGCCAGCTCGTCGTTGCCCGCGATCTTTTCCTTGAGAAAATACTCGACCGCCTTGACATCGTGATTAGTGCTGCACTCGATGTTTTTGACACGTTGGGCGTCTTCGGTGCTGAAATTTTTAACAATCCCCTCCAGCACATTGATGGCATGCTCGCCGAGCTTGGGTATGTCGGCAATACCAGGGTGATCGGCCAGCATGCGCAACCAGCGCACCTCGACCAGCACACGATGCCTGATCAGACCAAATTCGCTAAAGATAGGCCGCAAGTCGGCACTTTTGTCGCCGTAACGGCCATCGATAGGGGAAATCGCAGTAAGCGCAGAGAGTTCCATAGTTTTTCCTGGCAAGTTGTTGACTCACATTATACAAGATCCACCCCCGTAAAATGGACGGTCTGTTGTACAATAATCGGTTACTAAAGCTGAAATAACCGAGGAAACACGCCTTGCAACCCCACCTTAGCCTGATTGGGCAGAAAATGTCCCAGCTCACCGGCGTGCGCGCCATCATGAAGGATATCATCGAGACTCTCCAGTCGGAACCCGGCAAATGGACCAACCTTAGCGCAGGCAACCCGCTGATACTGCCGGAAGTCGAGGCCATGTGGCGTGAATATACACAAACGCTGCTGGCGGGACCGGACTTTGGCGAGGTGGTGGGGCGATACGGGGCAAGCCAAGGCTATATGCCACTGATCGACGCGGTGGTGGACTGGTTCAACACCCACTACCATTGGGGCATTACACGCCGCAATGTGTTAATCACCCCCGGCAGTCAGGCGCTGTATTTCTACGCGGCAAATTGTTTCGGCGGTTATGATGCCGAAGGTCAGTTGCGCAAGATCGTGCTGCCCCTGAGCCCCGATTACACCGGCTACGGCGGGGTAACGCTCACCACCGAATCACTGCACGCCTATAAACCCGCCATCGACATAGTGGCACCACACCGCTTCAAGTATCGCCCGGATTTCGATCAACTGCACATCGACGAAACCACAGGCGCGGTGCTGTTTTCACGCCCCGGCAACCCCACCGGCAATGTGCTGACGGATACCGAGGTGCAACGGATAGTGGATCTGGCTGCAGCACACAATGTGCCCGTGCTGATTGATTCAGCCTATGCCCTGCCCTTTCCCAATCTGGTGTTCACAGAGATGACGCCGGTGTTCGGCGAGAATGTGCTTCATTGCATGAGCTTATCCAAGGTGGGCTTGCCTGGCGAACGCGTGGGCATAGCCATCGGTGATGAGCGCAATATTCATGCGCTGGAATGCTTTCAGGCAAACGCGGCCATCCACTCCTCGCGTTACGGACAGGCTCTGGCGGCACAAGCCATCAACTCGGGTGAACTGGCGCGCCTGTCAGAAACCGTCATCAAACCTCATTACCAACACAAGGCCGAGATCCTCACCGCCGCGCTTGACCGCGAAATGCCGGACGATGTGCCATGGTATCTGCACAAGGCGGAAGGGGCGATCTTCGCCTGGCTGTGGCTGAACGATCTGCCCATCAGCGACAAGCAGTTGTACCAGGAAATCAAGAAGGAAC
The DNA here is from genome assembly GCA_947085925.1 of uncultured Gammaproteobacteria bacterium. GTDB lineage: Bacteria > Pseudomonadota > Gammaproteobacteria > Ga007554 > LNEJ01. Next base: position 2,331 of record CAMTYI010000197.1, on the reverse strand, counting down.
ACGTCATCGTCGTACCGGGGGCATCGTTCTTCCCTGGGCTCAACGAAGATTGGCCGCATAAGCAGCAGTGCCTGCGCATCAGCCTCACCGCCACGGAGGAAGAGCTGCAAGCAGGCGCGGCGGCGATTGCGCGGGCAGTGAAACGGGTATACGGTGGATGAATCCAGACGAGGAAGAACGACAGCCAGCCGTCTGCACCCAGGGTCGTCAGTTCGCCCATGGGCCGACGCCCCCGCAATAGATTTGCTAATGCCTCACGTTGTGATAATGTCACCTGCAACGCCGTATTTTGACTGTGCGTATGCGGCTCAGGGAATAAGACAAAGCATACAGGGGGTAACATGGGAAAGCATATTCTCTTCCTCGTCCATGGCATGGGTGACACAAAGCCGGGGTGGTCACAAGAAGCCCAGCAACTCATACGCGGGCTGTACAATAAATACAACCAGCTCAGCCTGCTGGTTCCTTTCGATCAAAACTTCACCTTCCAGGAAATCTATTACAACGACAAATTCGACGAGCGCCGCAAGGCCTGGAAGGAACACGCCGAACAAGTCTTGCAAGTCATCGGCCAGGGCGGTCTGGACGCCAATGCCGCCAAACTACTGGCCAGCTACGCCGCCGAAACCGGCCGCGACAACTTCATTAACACCCACGTACTGGACGTCATCCTTTACCGCTTCATACCCCAGATAGCAGAACAGATACGCAACGCAGTGCGCCTGCAAATCCTGGAGACACTCAAGGTTCAACCCCAGGCCGACACGCTGCGCTGGTCGGTCATCGCCCATTCGTTGGGCACATCGGTCACCCACGACACCCTGCACGCGATGTATACCCAGTCCGGCACGGCGGGGCCCTTGCCGCCCAGCGTCACCCGCAGCAAGGTGCTGGCGATGATCGCTAATGTCAGCCGTGTGCTGGAAACTGACGCCGACGTTTATACCTCCGTGATTCGCCCGGACGTACACCCTGCCCAAGGTATCTGCGACTATTACCTCAATGCCCGTCACGAATGGGACCCCATCCCCGTGCCCAAGCAGTTCCGTCCTCTCGACGATTGGCCAAATGTGGATACCCGCCGTGACAATCGCTATCAAAGCCTGTTGATCAACGCCATCGAGAGCAAGAATGTTCACGACCTCCTGCATTATCTCAAGAACCCCAAGGTCCACATCCCCCTGTTTCGCGCCCTGACCTGGCAGAGCATCATCGACGACACCACCGCCGCTGCGGCCAGCGCTCAATACGAGGCCAGCACACCCATCGGCGAGTTCCAGGACTGGATTGCGAAACTGAAAAAGATCTGGCCCAGTGAACAGAGTGGCTGGCGAGAAACCATCAAGACCTTCCGTGGCTTCCAGGATCTGTTGAGCAAGGATGCTTAAAATGACGATGACGCTGCGGTTTATTCGCTATTTTGTTTTTGCGGTCTTCATCCTGACCACACCCGCCGCCCTGGCGGTGACCCCGGAATGCGCGCGTTTCGACACGCCATCCATGGTCAACAGCGTTGCACCTGGTAATCGGCTCAACGCCCTGGAACAGAACGGATGCCTGGGCGGCGATCTGGACGACAATGCACTCACCCGCGCCATCACCACAACGCTTTCCACCGCAGGCACGCTCCAGGCATCCGGAGTGAGCGACGAGGAACGGCGGCAAGCCACAGTGCGGGCGCTGGAACAGGTAGCGCAGTCCACTGCTACGCAACGCGCTGCCGTCAGAGGGGAAGACATGCTCGGCCTGCGCGAACGGTTGCAACGTCTTGAGTCCGCACTCGGAGAGGCGCGATCGGCGGTCGCAAGCGGGCGTAGTGACGAAGGATTGCAGCGGCCTGCTTACTGGCAATACGACCGCAACACGGGCAGCTTAAACAAGCCCGTGGACGTAACCCTGCGCATCGACATTACACTCTTCGCAGGCTTCATCGACACCGCTTGCCCAGCGCTGCCGCCAGGGCCTGATTGTCAGCAAGTGTACACCGCCGCTCAGGAGATTCTGCGCCACATCCGGCTGGTGGAAAGGAGCCTTACTTACTATTCGCGCCCCATCATCGACGCCCACTATGCCGATGCCCGGCGCCGCGACCGCCAGTGGGATGCCTACTTCGATGAAGCCTTATTCCAGTATCCCTGGGAACTGGCACTGAATGGCGCGTGGCTGAAAAAACACGACCCGCGCCCGGAAGATACTCACGGCAACAAGCTCGGCTTCCTCCCTCCACCCACATCGCAATGGATCGTACTGCACCCGAACGTCGGCTTGGAATACGTGGCAGCCGCGCCCGACGGCCAGCAATTCAAGCCCGTTGTGTACATTGTGATGTTC
>CAMTYI010000196.1:0-15696 GCA_947085925.1 uncultured Gammaproteobacteria bacterium | reverse complement strand
GCATTTCCAGCCGAATTGGCAACCGGCTCATGCTTGCCATGCCCAAGGTGCGCGCCATCTCGGCTTGCAAGGCACGCTCGACCACGGCCTTGGTAAGCTGCTTGAGCAGGCCATGCTCGCCAATCAGATCCTCGGGTTTCTGATAATCAGCCAGTAGTTGGTCGATTAAATCGGACGATGGGGCTTTCTTCGCTGCTGCGGTCATGTTCACTCCTTTTCAAAGTTAGGCAGTCTCCCACCAAATGACCGTTTACACAAAAATTCTTACACCCTCCAAGGCTGGCTGATTATCTTCCGCCCCGAATTTCTACTTCCGAAAGAAACCACGACGCTCGTGACTGAACTGGAAGTTTCGCCATTGTGTGAACTGCCCGTGCATCTCGCCATGACCGAGGACGCGCAACAGGCGGTAGTGGAAAGCATCACGCGCATGTTCCGCGATGCCCAGCTCAAAACCAGCTCTACCTCCTTGCACATACTTTTGCAAAGCCAGCTCTCTGCGCTTCTCAACCGCCTCCATCTCATCGTGGCGTGCTGCGAACAAACCGAACGTGTTGCTCCTGTCCTTTTGCAACGATTCAAACGCTATCGGCTCGCCGTCGAACAGGATTTTCAGCATCGGCATCGGGTCACGGATTATGCAAAACTTATGGGATGTTCGGAAAAGAGTCTCGGGCGCACAGTGCAAGAGGTTTCAGGCATGAGTGCAAAGGCCTTTTTGTCGCAAAGAATCGCGCTGGAAGCCAAGCGACTTCTGGCCCATACTGGTCTGCCGGTATCGGTTATCGCGTACAAACTCGGTTTTGATGAGGCGACGAATTTCGTCAAATTTTTCCGGCGCGAAGCGGGTTGCTTGCCCGGCGACTTCCGGCGGCGGCACACAGTTGATTAAGGGGGGAAACACCCCGCAAAAAAATGCCCAGGCGCGTTGAGCAGCCCGGGCTAAAGTTGGACTCCAAATGACGGCTTGGGGGGGTGGGGGGGGTGACCGTCACTTGTTACCCTGGAGTCTATTATCCTCAACGGCAGACAAAGTTCTGTGCGCTGCGTCACAAAATTTGCGATTGATATAATGCCGTCCGACAATAACGCCACTGCCACACCCGCTCCACCCAACCCTATATCCTTCGGCTCAGCTTTTTTATACTGGCTAAAGCTTGGGTTTATCAGTTTCGGCGGGCCTGCCGGGCAAATCAGCCTGATGCACCAGGAGCTGGTGGAGCGCCGCAGATGGATTTCAGAGGGGCGGTTTTTGCACGCGCTGAACTACACCATGGTGCTGCCCGGCCCGGAGGCGCAACAGTTGGCAACGTATATCGGATGGCTGATGCACGGTGCCTGGGGCGGCATCATGGCGGGTGTGCTATTCGTGCTGCCCTCCCTGTTTATCCTTGTCGCCTTGAGTTGGGCCTATCTGGCGTTCGGCGATACACCACTGGCGGCGGGCCTGCTGTATGGCATCAAACCCGCTGTGACGGCGATAGTGGTGTTCGCCGCCTGGCGAATCGGCTCGCGTGCGCTGAAAAACGGGGTGCTCTGGGCCATCTCCGGCACGGCCTTCATCGCCATGCTTGCGTTCGGCATCCCCTTCCCCTATATCGTTGCGGGCGCGGCACTGGCAGGTTACCTGGGCGGCCGCATGGCGCCGGACAAATTCGCCGCAAGCAGCGGCCACAAGGCATCCAGGAAAGATTACGGCCGCGCCCTGATCGATGACGACACACCGCGCCCCATGCACACCCACTTTCACTGGCCGCGCGCGCTACGTTACCTGCTCGTTTGCCTTGGGTTGTGGGCCGGCGTTATGGCCCTGCTGCTCCTCAACTACGGTTGGCAGGGCACACTTACGCAAATGGGCTGGTTCTTCACCAAAGCCGCGTTACTGACATTTGGCGGGGCCTATGCGGTGCTGCCTTATGTCTTCCAGGGGGCGGTGGAGCATTATCAGTGGCTGACGGCCACGCAGATGATCGACGGTTTGGCGCTGGGTGAAACCACGCCCGGGCCATTGATCATGATCGTGGCGTTTGTTGGCTTCGTTGGCGGCTGGACGCTGCAATTATTTGGGCCCGGCCACCTGGCGCTGGCGGGCGCTGCCGCCGCCACAGTGGTTACCTTCTTCACCTTCCTGCCCTCCTTCCTGTTCATTCTGGTTGGCGCCCCAGCGATCGAGACAACGCGGCACAACCTGCACTTCACCGCACCGCTCACCGGCATCACCGCCGCAGTGGTGGGGGTGATACTCAATCTGGCGGTATTTTTCGCCTATCATGTGCTGTGGCCGCAGGGGTTTTCAGGAAACTTTGAGTGGGTCTCCCTGTTGATTGGTGTGGCCGCTTTTATTGCATTGTTCCGCTATAAAGCCGGGATCATCCCAGTAATTGCTGTATGTAGCGCAGTCGGTGTTGCATATACCTTGATACGGTGAACACTTTCCCTCCGCTACAAACTCTTCATTAGCTCAGAATTTATAGATCATGGACAGGACAGCGTAATTAATCCAGGCAAAGGTGTACACACTCTTGTTGTCGGCGCCGCCTTCAAGAACGCGGTATCCTGCGGTTGCGGTCCAGTTTGGCGTCAGATCATAACCCAGCTTTACCGCCGCATCAAAGGCCCGGCCTTGCGGCGCGATCAGCCCGTCGAAGTCAAAAATGAAACGCCAATGTTCACCGAGGCTTCGTTCCCCGTACAAATTCACAAGGGGGACCAAACCGACATTGCTGTCGTATGCTGAGGTGTCACCCTGTCGCAGCTCGATCTTGGCGTCACGGATCTTGGCGGTGATGCCGGCCTTCCAGCGCCAATGAGGTCCATCGTGAAAGAGATAACGGTACGTCAGACGGTAGGAGTCAAAGCGGTAACTTCCCTGAGTCTGCAAACCCTGCGCGAAGGCACCCCCCGCAAACTCGACGTTTTTATCGAGGACACCGGTTTCATTGATGGAAAATGGCGCATAAAGAAAACGCAGCTCATGCTTCGGTTTGAATTCATAGTTCAGCATCAGGCGAGCCACGGGATAGGGGCCACTGCCCGTCAGGTTATCCAGGGCAAAGCGTGTTCCACTGGCGCTGTTGGGAATCTGCACGTCATTCCGGGATTGCCATGCCGCGCCCGCTTCCACCTCAAGGGAAAAATTGGGCGCCCTGTCGCGCGGCTCAGCAGCAACGGCTGTTCCCCCCGTCAGGATGGTTAACATGACGGATATTTTGATGACCTTGAGCATGAAAAACCACCTCCATGATATGGCGCGTATCGCACTCACACCGAATACGGCTGTCCTTAACCAGTCAAGCAACCTTTTCCCGGATACGAATCATATGCTCCACGGGTGTCACCCAAACCAGGCCGTCCCCTACCTGCCCAGTGTATGCGGCCTCTGTGATAGCACGCACGATCTCCTCCACCAGCTCATCAGAGGCGGCTATTTCAATGCGCACCTTGGGAGTGAAATCGGTAAGATCAGCCTTGATATTGCTGCCAACATTTTCAGTCACGGCCGGGCCGCAACCTTCCACTTTGCTGACGCTCATGCCTGGGAAATCCTTCACATTGCGCAAGGCACTGCGGATCTTGGGCAGCTTGAAGGGTTGTACGATAGCTTTGATTTCTTTCATTGCAAAATTCTCACTTAGGCTTCAATTTTTTTTTCCTCAAACCACCGGTACAGCGTGGGCAGAAGTACCAGCGTCAAGAGGGTGGAACTAATCAGCCCGCCTATCACCACAACCGCCAAGGGGCGTTGCACTTCGGAACCTGGGCCGGATGCGAATAACATAGGGATCAGCGCCAGCATGGCGACGGAGGCTGTCATTAACACCGGGCGCAAACGCTGCGTACATCCCTGAATGATGGCCGTGGCCTGATCCAGCCCTTCCTCGCGCAGGCTGCGGATATACGACACCAGCACCACACCGTTCAGAACCGCGATACCCCACAGATTGATGAAGCCGACTGCCGCAGGCACGGAGAGGTATTCACCGCTGACAAACAAGCCGACGATGCCGCCTATCGAGGCCAGCGGCAGCACCAGAATAATGAGAGCGGCATAGCGTGCCGAGTTAAACAACACGAAAAGCAGAAAGAAAATCGCCGCGATGGTGATGGGCACGATCACCATAAGGCGCGCCATGGCGCGTTCCATGTTCTCGAACTGTCCACCCCATACAAGGTAATATCCCTCAGGAAGCTTGACCTGCTGCGCGATCTTCGCCTGAGCCTCCGCGACAAAACCACCCAGGTCGCGGCCCTGCACGTTGGCACCGATCACGATACGGCGTTTGGCGCCGTCACGGCTGACCTGGGCGGGGCCATCGAGCAATTCGATTTCCGCCACATCACTCAAGGGAACAACCGCCCCTTTGGGTGATTTGAGCAGGATATGGCCGATAGCTTCCGGGTTTTCACGGTAGGCTTCCGGGAAGCGCACCACTGCGGCGAAGCGGCGTTCGCCCTCGAAGACCTCGGTGCTGACCCGGCCCTTGATGGCGGTCTCGATGAGGTCGTTCACATCTTCGACATTGATGCCATAACGGGCGATGGCCGCACGGTCAATCTTGACGGTGAGGTACTCCTGGCCGCTCACTTTTTCTACACGCATATCCGATGCGCCCTGAATGCTGGACAGCACACGCGCAATTTCGTCGCCAGTTTGCTTGAGTGCCGCGAGATCGTCGCCGAATAGCTTGATCGCCACCTGTGAGCGCACACCGGAGACCATTTCGTCGACACGCGCGGCAATCGGTTGACTCATCACCAATTCGATTCCTGGCAATACCTTGAGTTTTTCACGAATGGCATTGGCAATATCCTCCTGCTTCCAACCCTCCGGCCACTCATCGCGCGGCTGGAGACTGACAACGGGATCCGACTCATTAGGCATGCCGGGGTCAGCCGGGCTCTCGCCCCGTCCCAGCTTGGATACCACCATCTTGACACCGGATGTTTCAGAGACCGCTTTCATCGCTTCCATTTCCATACGGATCGATTCTTCCAGTGAAATATTGGGCACGCGAATAATTTGCGGTGTAATCGAACCTTCCTGCATGATCGGGATAAACGATGTACCAAGGAACGGGAAGAGACTCAGGCTCCCAAAGAACAAGGCAAGCGCGGCAAAAGTGACTTTCTTCTGATTGACAACAGCCCATCCCAATAGCTTGAGATAAGGCTTCTTGATGATCGCCACCAGCCATGTGTCATGCTCCGCGCCGCCTTTGAGCCAATACGAGCACAGCACCGGTGTAAGCGCGAAGGAAAGGATGAGTGAGACGGTCAAGGCGATGGCGATAGTGAGGGCCAGCGGCGCGAACATCTTGCCTTCCATGCCTTCCAACGACAACAGTGGCAAAAACACCAGAATGATAATGCCTATGCCGAATAACACCGGCTTGCCCACCTCTGACGCCGCATCCAGAATGATGTGGAATTTGCTTTCGCCGCTGTCCTTGCGCTCTCCCAGATGGCGGAAGGCATTCTCCACCACCACCACGGAACCATCCACCATCAGTCCTATGGCGATGGCCAGCCCTCCCAGCGACATGAGATTGGCGGAGATGCCGTAGTGGTTCATGGTCATGAATGTGATAAGCGGTGTAAGCACCAGCGTCATTACCACAATCAAACTGGAGCGGACATCCCCCAGAAAGATGAACAATACAATGACGACCAGGATAATGCCCTCGGCGAGCACCTTTACAACACCCGTCAACGCCGAGTCAACCAGCTCGGTGCGGTCATAAAAAGGTACGATCTGCAAACCACCGGGCAGGATATTTTTCTGATTGATCTCTGCCACTTTCAGCTTGATGCGGCCCACCACCTCACGGGCATTACCGCCGCGCAGCATCATGACAATGCCCGCAACAGATTCGGTATCACCATTCTTGATGATCGCACCCTGGCGCACTTCGTGGCCAAACGTTACCTGCGCCACGTCGCGGATATACACCGGCGTGCCCTCCACCTCCCTGAGTACGATATTGCCGATATCCTCAAGGCTGCGTATCAGGCCCACGCCACGAATCAGGTATTGCTTGGCATAATGCGGCAACACACCGCCGCCGCTGTTGGCATTATTACGTGCCAGTGCTGTGTACAGCTCTTGCAGGCTTATTCCGTAGTGGCGCAAACGGTCAGGATTGGCCAGCGCCTGGTATTGCTTGACGTAGCCCCCCTGGGAATTGATCTCTGCGATGCCGGAGACGCCACGCAGCATAGGCCGTACCACCCAGTCCTGAACTGTGCGGCGCTCAGTCAATTCCTCCGTGGTCAAGGCACGCTTGCCATCATCGGGCCTTTCCAAGGTGTATTGATACACCTCGCCCAGACCCGTCGAGACCGGGCCGAGCACCGGCGCCACGCCCTCCGGCATACGGCTGCTCACCTCGATGAGGCGTTCCATCACCAGTTGCCGGGCAAAATACACGTCCGTCGCATCGGTAAACACCAATGTGATGATAGACAGGCCGTTCCGGTTCAAAGAGCGCATCTCTGTCAATCCGGGCAAACCGGTCATGGATATTTCGATGGGCACGGTGACGAAACGTTCCACCTCTTCCGGTGAACGGCCAGGCGCCTCGCTGGCTATCTGTACCTGAATGTTGGTCACATCCGGGAAGGCGTCCACCGAGAGTTTTTTCACCGACATGACACCAAACGCGAACAGGGCCAGTGCGACCACCACCATAATGACGCGCTGTTTGAGCGCGCCGCGAACCAGGGCTTCAATCATGAATTACTCCAGCTCTTTACGTTTGCGTTCGTTGTTGAGATGAAATGCACCGTCGGTCACCACGGCATCTTTTTCATTCAAACCCGATTTGACGGGGCGCACTCCGCCGCTTTCCACCCCGAGGGTCACGGGGGTCAAACGGAACTGCATCGTCCCGGTCTGCACAAAGACATAATCCTTATTGCTTTCACGCACCACCGCCGCCGCAGGCACCACAAGCCGCGCTGTGGGGCGCCCCTGAATCAGCATACTGGCCAACATGGCGGGCTTGATATCGCGACCCGGATTGGACACGTCCGTGCGCACCATTACGGTACGGGTCTCGGGGTTGACCGTGTCTCCCACGAAAATCAGGCGACCTGTGATACGCCGATCCTGCAGCGCCGAGATTTCCACCTCGACCTCCTTGCCCTCGCGCACCAGGTCCGCCTGCTGCTCGGGCACTTCGGCAACAACCCACACATGCGAGAGATCCGCCACGGTGAACAGTGCATCGGCAGGCTGCACCACCTGCCCCTGGGTAACCTTGCGCTCAATGACCGTACCACTCAGTGTGGCGGTAACCGGCATCACTGAGTTGATGTCGCGGCGTTTGGCGAGTTCCTTGACGGCACCTTCCGACATACCCAGCAATTGCAACTGGTCCTGAGCGGCAAGCCGTTCCACCTGCGCGGAAAAGAGATCGTTTTCACGTTTTTGCAGCTCCGCCGAACCAATCACATCCGCACTCAACAACAGCTTGGCGCGTTCCACTGCCCGGCTTTGCAACTCAACCTGCGCCAGTGCCTTCAGAAAAGTGAGTTGCGCCTCCGCCAATTCAGTGCTGTTCACCTTGGCCAACACTTCACCACGGGTCACGTCCTGTCCCAGAATGCCATGGACCTGCGCAATGCGCCCTGTGACCGTCGCACCGATGCGGGCTACACGCTGCTCATCCACCTCGACACGAGCAGGCACCCGCAAGGTGTCGCGCACCTCGTCCTTGCCGATGGTGAAAATCTTGAGGCGTTTCAACAAATCGGCTTTTACCGTTACAAGATTAGGATCCTGCACCGCACTTGATGCGGGTCCGGTGGTGGCAGGTTCTTTGGACGAATCACATGCCGCAAGCCCAAACACGACGAGAGAAATGGCAGCAAAAGGCACAATCTTTTTTATGCCCTTCATGGTACTTGTGCCCTTCAGGGTAAATGCAATAGTCATTATTGTTCTCCAGCAAAAGCAAGATCAGTGGCGCGTAAGCGTTCAATTTGAATAAGGGCAGCCTGCAACTCATAGCGCGCGGCGAGAAAATCCTGACGGACACCGCGAAACACCCGCAGCGCATCAAGGTAATCAAGGATTCCCCGCTCGCCAAAACGATACGCCGCCTCAGCCACCTTGACCGCAGATTCAGCCTCTTTCAACAAACCACCCTCAAAGGCAGCCACCTGTTGGTTGGCGATCAGGTAATTGGAATAAGTGGTCTCCAGCTCGCGCAGCAAGACCAGACGCTGCTGCGCCAGCAACGATTGGGTCTGTATCAATGATGCAGATGCTTCGGCAATCTGCCCTTCGCGCCGGTTCCACAATGGCAATGGCAAAGACACACCAATACGCCAGTTGCGCAGATCAGGGTCGTCCTCGACTATTCCTTTCACAGTGACCTGGGGCATACGCAATCGCCGCTCCAACTCCAGGCGCGCCCTCGCCTGATCCTCACGCGCCCGGCTTTGGGCAACATCAGGGCTGCGCTCCATCAACTCCTTACGGAGTGCTTCCAGCGGCGGCAATGGCTGGCCTACCTGCAAGCTGCCTGTCACCCCGAAATCCTCCGGCAGGACTGGGCCGATCAGGTTACGCAGAGCATCCTTGGCCTGATCGACCCGCAGCACTGTACTTTGAAGATTTTTGGCAGCGCCCAGCAGCTCCGCCTCGGCCTTGACCAGCTCATAACGCGGCGATTCGCCGATATTCACACGCAGCTTGACGCGATCTCGCACTTGCCCAAACAGATTGAAGTTCTCCTGGGAAATTTGCAGTTCATCCTGGCGGCGCAGGATGTCATAGAAAGAGTTCTTGATCTGCGCCAGAAAATTGATTCGCGCGGATTGAAACCCAGCTTCAGTCGCAGTGATGCCTGCCTCGGCGCCGCGTATCCGTGTCTCGCGCACGATGGGATACTCAATAGGTTGAGCCAATCCGATGATCCTGTTCTGCCCGGACTGCCCCTGTGCCTGGCGGGTGCGGGATGGCCCCATGCCAATCTCGACATCAGGGTTTGGGTATGCCTGCGCAGTACGCCGCACACCGCGCGCTATTTCCATCTGGTCGCGCGACGCCTGTAATCCAGGGTTATTCTGCTCGGCAAGCTGCATAATCGTCTGGAGCGTGAGCGGCTGCGACGCTGCCGAAAGATTTGCACTTCCAGCCAATGCAGCCAGAAAAACTATGACGCCAACCCAGGCGCGCGCGCAAAACAGCGCTCCGTATGAAGTTGCGGGAGAAACAAAAACGCTCATAATTATCCTAACTTTATTAAGGAAAAAATCATATTTCGGCTGAACAGGAACTATATTAAGGAGATAGCCTGCCAGCAACCAGAAAAAACAGGCATATCCTACTAAACAACAATGTTCTATAGAAGTTTTACGTAACTGCGGCGTAAATTTTCTAACAGAATCAAGACAAGGCGGGAGGTTTGGTGTGCTGGAGGAGCGTCAGACTATCGAAGTCGATATGGTATAGGAGCCAATTAGCGATCGACGAGATTTGTGTTCTCTGAGGATAGGACGGTAACGCAGGATCCAGTTCAGAAAGCTCTGAAATATCCGCATGCGGGGCTACCGCAGGATCTGTATGAGGGTTATATTCTTGCTGTAAAATGGTGCCGGAGGAAACCAGAATGTCATCGCTAACACCCTGATAGATCGAAAAGATCATTGTCAGGTAAACGAACACCATGATAGTGCGCTTGGAAATGAGATTTAGAATGGACAACATAGTGTTATTGTAATTCTATTATCCAAAAAGTCAAAAATCGATTTTCTGATGGTAATCATCATTAAATTTATGCGCCATTAGGCGAGCGGCTTGCCGGTCTTCTCGTAAGGCAAGAAATAGATCAGAAAGTTCCCTCGGAGAGTACTACTAACCATGCTGAACCATCACCATGAAACCGCCGCAGTACTCTCACATCAAAAACTCGCAAATCACTATTGTATGCTTCGCCTGCATGCACCGGCATGTGCCGCCCTCGCCCGCCCTTGCCAGCTCGCCAGCCTGCATTATGATGCAACCCAATACACGCTACCGATTATGCGCACGAATCCCAGCCTGGGCTGGGTGGACTTCCTCTACAGGGCTATCGAGCCAAACGCTCTCCGGTTATCTCAACAAACACCTGGAAATCACCTCGAACTGACAGCCCCGTCCGGCAATGCCTTCATTACATGCAAAGATAAACCACAGACGCTGCTCGCAGGAGAAGGAATGGGTATCCCGTCCCTGATATTCCTGGCCGATGCCTTGCGGCATGAGAAGGCGAGTCAGCCATTGTTCTTAATGAGTTTTGATGGGCTTCCCCCCTTCACCCCTCAGCCATCCCGCTTCATTATCCATGGCACACCTCCGGGTGTGATCGCGGCAATGCCGCTCATGGAAGATTGGAATATCCCCAGCCGCATTGCCAGCCCCCAAGGGTCGCCGGGTTGCTTTGATGGCAATGTTATCGATCTGGCATGCGCCTGGCTTGAATCACTGTCTGCCGACCAGCGTGATGAGGTTGAAATATTTGTGAGCGGGCCGAAATCAATGGTGGAAGCTGGCACAAGGTTGGCACTCCATCATCAAGTAGCCTACCAGACCAGGGAAACCTGACGCCTCATGCCTCTTCATCCTCGGTGCTTTCAAGCGTGAAATTTCTCGCGGCGGGAGCCTCTCCGACACTGAGTTTGACCATCAGTCGCACTTCATTCGCAGAATCGGCGTAGCTGATAGCATCCTCATAAGTAATTTGACGTTGACTGTATAACTCATACAATGCCTGATCAAAAGTTTTCATGCCATGCTGGCCGGACTTTTTCATCAAGCCTTTCAATAAATGATTTTCACCACGGAGAATCAGATCAGCCACCAAGGGTGTGTTGATAAGCACCTCAACTGCCACACGGCGACCACGCCCATCCGGAGTGGGAACCAGACGTTGCGACAATACCGCCTTTAAATTCAACGACAGGTCCATGAGCAATTGATCGCGGTGGTCCCTGGGGAAAAAATTAATTATGCGATCAAGCACCTGGTTCGCATTATTGGCATGAAGTGTTGCCAGACAAAGGTGGCCTGTTTCAGCAAATGCGATGGCATGCTCCATCACCTCGCGGCTGCGAATCTCACCTATCGTTATAACATCGGGGGCCTGACGCAAGGTATTTTTTAATGCCGCCTCGAAAGATTGTGTATCAATGCCCACCTCACGCTGCGTTACGATACAACCGGCATGGGCATGAATGAACTCAATCGGATCTTCGATAGTGACGATATGCCCGTTGGTACATTTGTTGCGATAGCCTATCATCGCCGCCAGGGATGTCGACTTTCCCGACCCTGTCGCCCCTGAGACGATAATCAGACCACGCTTTGTTAATGCGAGATCTTTCAGTAGCGGCGGCAAACCCAGTTGTTCGAGAGTGGGAATTTTGGTTTCGATTCTACGCACCACCATGCCCACATGGCCTTGCTGCTGAAAAACATTGACACGGAATCGTCCAATATCCTGCCGGTGGATGGCAAAATTACATTCCTGAGTCGCTTCAAATTCCTTACGCTGCTTGGCATTCATGATGCCGTGGACCGCATCACGCGCCTCTTCCTGGGTGAAACGTCCTTGAGCGACGGGAACAACCTTGCCATTGATCTTGAAACTGGGCGCAACACCCGCCGTAATAAATAGATCAGATGCGTTTCTACGCACCATTTCGGAGAGAAAAGAGGTGAGTTCCATACAGTGTTCTTCAATGAGATTAAGGATATGATTTTAACTATAACATGCTATGCCATCGCACTTCTTTATCAGTAAATTACAGTAATTATCTATTTTTTTGCTTGAACTGAACAATATGCCGACGATCTCTTTTACTGGGGCGTCCCTGTGCGTGGAGACCACCTGCCGCTTCCATCCTTAACTGCGCTGCAAGTTCAGTGCGCGCCTGCTTGCTTTGCTTGGATTCCTCATACAGCAGCGCCGCCTCCGGCGCGGAACGGCGCTGACTGGTGGTGCCACGCACGCTGATCACATATTCATATTGTTCACGGTGGATACGCACTTCATCGCCCACATGGACCGGCTTGGAAGGCTTTGCCCGTGTACCATTGACATGCACCTTGCCACCTTCTACGGCTTTTGTTGCCAATGCACGGGTTTTAAAGAAACGTGCAGCCCATAGCCACTTGTCCAGACGCACGTCTTCCGGAATTTGTGTGTCATGTTTGTTTATGGCTGCTGCTCCTGACCCTGATAGAATGCGAAGGCATAACTCCATTTCGCAATAAAAAGTGAATTATCGTAGGGTGCGTTCCACGCACCGTTACAATTGGTGCGTGGAACGCACCCTACAAAATTATTATCGGTTTTTTTGAATAAAACACCAAGCAATCCGGATTATTTGCTCAGCGTTACCAGCAGCTCATTCAAGCGTTGCACGAAAGCGGACGGGTCATCAAGCTGGCCGCCTTCGTTGAGCAAGGCCTGGTCGAACAGGATATGCGTCCAATCCGTAAAACGCTGGGCATCCGATTCATCATTCAAACGCATCACCAGCGGATGCTGCGGATTGATCTCCAGACTGGGGGCAACATTCGGCACGGCGTGCCCGGCCGCCTTGAGCAGCTTCTGCATGCTGACCGCCATATCGTGCTCTTCCACCACCAGACACGACGGTGAACGGGTTAGCCGGTGGCTGACCCTCACGGTTTTGACCTTATCCCCCAATGCTTCCTTCATCTTTACGGTGAGGTCTTTAAGTTCGTCAGCGGCCTTTTCCAGCTCCTGCTTTTCTTCCTGGCCTTCAAGCGCCTCAAGGCCCAGGTCACCCTTGGCAATCGATTGCAGGGGTTTGCCCTCGAATTCAGTGAAATGCCCCATCAGCCATTCATCGACGCGATCCGAAAGCAGCAGCACCTCAATGCCTTTTTTGCTAAAAATTTCCAGATGCGGGCTGTGTTTGGCAGCAACGAAGCTGTCGGCGGTGATGTAGTAGATCTTGCCCTGCCCTTCTTTCATGCGTGCAATATAATCTTCCAGAGCGACATCCTGGATATCCGTGTCGTTATGCGTGGAAGCAAAGCGCAGAAGTTTGGCAATGCGCTCACGATTGGCATAATCTTCCGCCGGGCCTTCCTTGAGCACACGACCAAACTCTTTCCAAAATGTGGCGTATTTTTCCTTGTCGTTTTTCGTAAGCTCTTCCAACAGGCCGAGCACTTTTTTCACCGAGGCGGAGCGGATGGTGTCGATCTGTTTATTGCGTTGCAAAATTTCACGAGAAACATTGAGCGGCAGATCGTCGGAATCCGCCACGCCACGCACGAAGCGCAGATAATTGGGCATCAATTGCTCGGCGTCATCCATAATGAACACGCGGCGCACATAAAGTTTGATACCGTGCCGACCGTCACGATCCCACAGATCGAACGGGGCGCGCTTAGGGACATAAAATAACGTGGTATAGGATTGATTGCCCTCGACGCGGCTATGCACATGCGCGAGCGGCTCCTCGAAATCATGCGACACATGCTTGTAGAATTCGGTGTACTCCTCGTCGCTGATCTCTTTTTTTGGCCGCGCCCACAAGGCGGAGGCCCGATTAACGGTCTCGTTTTCATCTGAGTCCTGCGCTTTCATCACGATGGGCAGGGAGATGTGGTCGGAATATTTATTGATGATATTACGCAACCGGTAGCTATCAAGAAATTCGTCTTCGTCGTCACGCAAGTGCAGCACGACTTCCGTACCGCGCATGGATTTGTCGACGGTTTCCAGCGTGTACGTCCCCTCTCCGCCAGACTCCCAGCGCACACCATGCTCTGCGCCCAATCCCGCGCGCCGTGTAGTGAGGGTTACCTTGTCGGCGACGATGAAAGCGGAATAGAAGCCGACGCCGAACTGCCCAATCATCCGGGCATCCTTGGCCTGATCGCCGCTGAGGGATTCAAAAAACTGCCGTGTGCCGGATTTGGCGATGGTGCCGACATTCTCCATCACCTCAGTGCGGTTCATGCCAATGCCGTTATCCGTCACGGTGACGGTGCGGTTTTCCTTGTCAAAGGACACGCCAATCTTGAAATCGCTGCCCTCCTCGTAGAGGGCGTTATCGGTCAACGCCTCGAAGCGCAGCTTATCCGTCGCATCGGAGGCATTGGAAATAAGCTCGCGCAGGAAGATTTCCTTGTTGCTGTACAACGAATGGATCATCAGTTTCAACAACTGCTGAATCTCGGCCTGAAAGCCCAGTGTTTCCTTATGTGTCTCTGTGGTCATGGGGTGAATCAGCTCCTTGGTTATGTTTGTTCACAGGGGAAAATCCCCTTCTAATTTCCCTCTTAAAAAAACGGGATAGATTCGCGGCTGCAGTATGACCATCTAATCTGGCATCTGTTTGTTATAACCGACACCACATGCGATTACTAGCCGCCTGTCGGATACATAGGTGCACGTCGTTCAATCATGGAATAGACTGCCGCCAGTACAACAACGGCCACCAGCATCGCCCACAGCAGCTCCTCCCGATGGCCATTTGCCCACAGCGCAATCAGCGCCAAGACTGCATTCAGAGTAATCGTCCCCCACAGTATCCTGCCATGACTCCAGCCGCCGCTGTGGTGCAAACGCTGGTAGGCGTGCGACCGATGCGCGGCATACCAGCGCTCACCTGCTGCAATACGCCGCAGCAGGGTTAACGTGGCATCAAACCAGAATACCCCGTACAAAATCACCCATAGCAGCATGGGCACATCGAACCACACCTCGCCCGCCAGCGCGAACACAGCCACCAAAAAACCCAAAACACTGCTGCCCACGTCGCCCATAAAGATCTTGGCGCGTGGCCAGTTCCATAGCAGAAAACCGGCCACCGTCGCCGCCAGCACCCATGCCGGAATCGCCAAAGCGGCCCCGCCCGCCTGCCACAGGAAAAAACCGCCTACCCCCAGCACAAACAAAGCCTCTACGCCCGCAATGCCATCTGTGCCGTCCATAAAATTAAACAGGTTGATCGACCAGACAATGGCAAAAACCGCCAACCCCGCGCCCAACCAACCCAGCGACAGATCTGTTACGCCAAGACCCATGGTATCAACGCCACCCAGAGCCATGACACTGCCACCCGCCACCCCAAAATGCACCAACGCCCGCCAGCGCGCCGGAAGATCGTGGCGATCATCCCAGTAACCTATCCCCGCCAGCAACAAGGCACCCGGCAAAAATGCCAGCGCCTGCGGAAGCGACCACACCCCCAAAAAAACTGACCCGGCCCCCGTCACCAACCACAGCAGCACAAACACCACCCCCCCACCCCGTGGCGTAGCCAGGGTATGTGATGAGCGGGCATTAGGATTATCAAGCAGCCCCTTGGCCAAGGCATAGACACGAAAACGGCCAACAAAGAACCAGGATGCGGCAAAAGCCAACAGTAGTGATAAAGACAGTACGAGCATGGCGCCAACTTTACCTTGTTATGCCTGAAAATTCATAGCTGGATATTGCGTAAATTCGCGTGTGAGCCATCGCCCTAAAACAGTGAGAGATACTTTCCTATTTCAGCCTCCTATGCCATTGGAAGAGGCTCGGAATTGACAGGAAAATTTACGAAGCAGTACCGTAGGTTTATGCCAGTACCACAGGATGACTTGGGGCAACTGTATCAGCGAGCTTCTTCAAACGCTTGTCAAAAGTGGCGAACAGCACCGCCTCCCGTCCAGATCGGAAG
>CAMTYI010000195.1:0-3701 GCA_947085925.1 uncultured Gammaproteobacteria bacterium | reverse complement strand
TTCCTGACCAAGCCGGTTGATAAAACCGAGCTTTTTGTGCGCACCCGCAACATGCTGGCACTGCGTAGCAATCAAAAAAAACTCGCCAATCGCGCCGAATGGCTGGCAGGTGAGGTTAAAAAGGCGACAGCGGACATAGTGGCGCGGGAACGCGAAACCATAATAAAGCTTTCCAAAGCGGCGGAATACCGCGATCCGGAGACGGGCGCGCATATTCTGCGTATGGCCCATTATGCGCGGCTTATCGCACGGAATATGGGTGCTTCCGAGGAAGAGCAGGATCTTATCTTGAAAGCCGCGCCTATGCATGATATCGGTAAGGTGGGCATTCCCGATCATATCCTGCTCAAGCCTGGACGACTGGAGCCTGATGAGCTGGAAATTATGCGGCAGCACGCCCAGATTGGCTATGAGATCCTTAAAGACAGCGATTCCCCTATATTGGGTGTTGCGGCGCGAATTGCATTAACGCATCATGAAAGGTACGATGGCAGTGGCTATCCGCAGGGAACGAAAGGTGAGGATATTCCGCTGGTGGGCCGGGTTACGGCGCTGGCCGATGTCTTCGATGCTTTGTTGTCTGATAGACCCTACAAAAAGGCCTGGGAAATGGATCGTGTGATTGAAATGATCCAGTCTGAATCCCGGAAGCACTTTGATCCCCTGTGTGTAGAGGCGTTATTCCGGGATTGGGATGCGGTGTTGGAAATCAAAAAGCGATTTCGTGACGGGTTTTCCTTTTTATAAAAAATGTTCAATAAAATAAATAACTAAAAAAATAATTGTCAGGCATATTTTCATTAAGTTATGTCATGCTGGCCATCGGAGGGTAAAAGTGAATATAGTGATAGTTGATGACGATCAGGATTCAGTATCTCTGCTGTTGCAGATGCTGGGTTCGCTTGAAGGATGTAGCACCGTCTGTTTTACGGATCCCAATGAAGGGCTGGAGTGGTGCGCACGGAGTGACCCCGATCTGGTGATTCTCGATTATGCCATGCCGAACATGGATGGCCTTGAATTTCTGCGCCGTTTCCGTGCCATGGCGGGAAAGGGGGAAACGCCTTTGCTGATGGTCACGGTTGTTCACGAAAAGTCGGTGCGTTATCAGGCACTGGAAATCGGGGCGACGGATTTTCTTACCAAACCGGTCGACTCAATCGAGCTTGTTGCCCGTGTTAAAAATATGCTCGCCTTGCGCCGCAGCCATACACAACTTTCTGATCTTGCGGGATGGCTGGCTGAGGAAGTGGCCAAGGTTACCAGTGAGATTGTGTCGCGGGAACGTGAGATTATTATCCGTCTCTCCAAGGCGGCGGAATACCGCGACCCGGAAACCGGCGCGCATGTGTTGCGCATGGCCCACTATTCCCGGTTGATTGCAAAAAATCTCGGGCTTTCCCGCCAGGATCAGGATGTTCTTCTGGAAGCAGCGCCGATGCACGATATCGGTAAAGTCGGCATCCCTGATTATATCCTCCTCAAGCCTGGCCCCTTGAATCCGATGGAAATTACCATCATGCGGCAGCATTCTCAGATCGGCTATGAGATTCTCAAGGGCAGCGAATCCCGCACTCTCAATGTGGCCGCGCAGATTGCGTTGACGCACCATGAAAAATACGACGGGTCGGGCTATCCGCATGGTCTGGAAGGTGATGACATCCCGGTTTATGGCAGAATTGTTGCGTTGACGGATGTGTTCGATGCGTTGCTTTCCCAGCGCCCCTATAAAGAGGCATGGGGAGTGGAGCGTGTTGCTGAAACAATTCGTGCGGGATCCGGCAATCACTTTGACCCGGTTTGCGTGGATGCCTTGTTCAATGATTGGAACGCCGTACAGGCGATTATGCAAACTTTTCGCAACGAAGAGTCTCCATTGCACTAACCCGAGCTTCGCACGTGCCTCATAGCTGGTAAACTAGCGGCTATGATCACACTTCGTACTATATCGCTGCGACGCGGTGGGCGCCCTCTCTTGGAGGGCGTCACACTTACTTTTCACGCCGGACAAAAAATTGGCATCACTGGTGCCAATGGCACCGGAAAATCCAGCCTGTTTGCCTTGCTGCGTGGTGAAATCCATCAAGATAGCGGCGATGTGGATATGCCGCCACGCCTCACCATCGCCCATGTCGCGCAAGAAACCCTCGCGCTGGATCAGCCTGCCATAGAGTATGTTATTGATGGCGACGCGGAGTTGCGCGTGTGTGAGGCGCAGATCGCCGAAGCTGGTCACGCCGATGATGGCGAGCGTATCGCCGTGCTCTATGCGCGCTATGAAAATATGGATGGCTACACCGTTCGGACACGCGCCGCGCAGCTTCTAAGTGGTTTGGGATTCACCGTGCCGGAGCATACGCAGCCCGTCAGCACCTTCTCCGGTGGTTGGCGCATGCGGCTCAATCTCGCCAAAGCGCTGATGTGCCGTTCCGATCTGCTGTTGCTCGATGAGCCGACCAACCATCTCGATCTCGATGCCGTACTCTGGCTTGAACAGTGGTTGCTGGCTTACCCCGGTACGCTGCTGCTGATTTCCCATGACCGCGACTTTCTGGATAATGTGGTGGATGCCATTGCCCATGTGGAGCAACGCAATATCAACCTGTACAGTGGCAACTACGCGCAGTTTGAGCGGCAGCGTGCCGAGAAGCTGGCGCTGCAGCAGGGCAGCTACGAGAAGCAGCAGCGTGAGATCGCCCACATGCAGGATTTCGTGGCGCGCTTCCGCGCCAAGGCCAGCAAGGCGCGCCAGGCGCAAAGCCGACTCAAGGCTCTGGCGCGCATGGAGACGATTGCCGCAGCCCATGTGGATTCGCCGTTCCGTTTTGCCTTCCGCGAACCCGCCAAACACCCCCATCCATTGTTGCGCCTGGAAAAGGTCAATGTCGGATATGGCGATACCATTATTTTGCGCGACATTAATCTCGGTCTGGAGGCGGGCGCGCGCTTGGGCGTGCTTGGCCGCAACGGCGCGGGTAAATCTACCCTCATCAAGTTTCTGGCCGGTGAGATCAAGCCCCTGAGCGGGCAGCGGATTGACGGCGATGGCTTGCGCATTGGTTATTTTGCCCAGCATCAACTCGAACAACTGCGCCCTGAAGAGAGCCCGTTACAGCATCTGCGGCGCCTTGATCAGCAGGGTAACGATGCGCCGGGCGGGGCGGGCGAGCAGGAAATGCGCAGTTTTCTCGGTGGTTTTGGTTTCGCCGGTGACGACGCGATGCGTGCAGTAGCGCCATTCTCAGGGGGAGAAAAGGCGCGCCTGGTGCTGGCCCTGCTCGCATGGCAGCGTCCGCATCTGTTGTTGCTCGACGAGCCAACCAATCACCTGGATCTGGATATGCGCGATGCGCTCACCATGGCCCTCCAGGATTATCAAGGCGCGCTGGTGGTGGTGTCCCATGACCGTTATCTGTTGCGCACCATTGCTGACAGTCTGGTGTTGGTGGCGGATGGCAAGGTGGCGGCATTCGATGGTGATCTGGATGATTACCGCGATTGGCTGAATCAGTCGCAAAAGCTAAAACAGCCAGATCTTCCGAAAAATCCGTCCGCTGCCGCTAATAATAATTCCAAGCTGCAAAACCGCCAGACCGCACAGCAGCGCCGCCCGCTGGAAAAGCGTCTGAGCGAGATCGAAAGGCAGCTTACACGTTTCCATGACGAAAAGACCGCAGTGGACGTGTTACTCGCCGATCCCG
>CAMTYI010000194.1:0-16577 GCA_947085925.1 uncultured Gammaproteobacteria bacterium | reverse complement strand
TACAATGCCGCCATCCACCGCGCCGCAATGGCGCAGCCCGAGTTCATGACCACCTGAAGTGAGGAGTACACCCGCCATGCGTCACTGGCAAAATCCGATTTTATGCCGTATCGGTCTGGTTTTTTGCGCCGTGGCGGGCCTTTTATCCGTTCCGCAGGCGAGCGCGGAGAGTTATACCGTCACCGACCTGGGCGCCAACGTGTTCCCCAACAGCATCAGCAGCAATGGCATCATCGCTGGCGTTGATAAGAGCAAGTCGCCCTTTGTCGCGGTTGTGGGCAAGGCCGGCGCGCTTGTGCCGGTCACGCCGTCCACGTTTGAGAGCAGCGCCAACGCCGTCAACAGCGCGGGGCTGGCGGTAGGTTACAACTTTCTCGATTCAACACAAAAGCGCGCATTCCTGTGGCAGGAGGGAAAAGGCCTTAGCAATTTTGACGCTAACGCTGTCGAGGCCTTTGGCGTTAATGAGTTGGATCAACTGACAGGATCAATGCTGGTAAGCGGGCAACGCCGTGGATTTATTTATAACTATAAAACCGGGCGCATGCGCCAGCTCGCAACACTGGCAGCAAGTGAGCACTGGATCAATGCTATTAACGGCATCGGTTCAATCACAGGCAGCGCATTTGACAGCAAGGGTTTTCAGCTTGCCTTTTATACCAATGCCAAAGACGAAGAAAAGGAGCGACGGAACTTCGGCACCCTCACCGGTTTTGGTTACACATCCAGCCAGGCGGCCTCCATTAACGACGCCAATCAGGTGGTTGGCTGGGCGTTTTCATTGCCACCGTCTTTTAGCAACCGGCGCGCTTTCGTCTGGGCGCCCGGCAGCGGTAACATGCAGGACCTCGGCGTCATCGGCAATGACATTGGCAGCGCGGCTAACAGCATCAACAACGCTGGTTATGTCGTGGGTTACTCAGCCCGCTCCACCACCGAGAGTGACACGCGTGCCTTTTTCAATGACAGGAAGAGCGGCGGCGTCGCAGCCATAGTGGGCACGCTGGATTCCCCTGCTTCCCCTACCCGTGTCACAGCCCTTTATCTGGGTACGTCCAATGGCGTGTTCAAAAGCACGGATGGCGGCGAGAGCATTGTGGCTAAAAATACCGGGTTGGCGAACCTCAACGTCACTGCACTGGCCGTAGATGCAGCCAGTAATACGGTATATGCAGGTACCTCAAGCGGCGTGTTCAAAAGCGACAATGGCGGCGAGAGCTGGGTTGCCCGCAGCAATGGCTTGACCGTACCAAATACCCAATCACCCCCTGTGCAGGTGATACAAACCGTGCATGCTTTAGCCATCGATACCGCAGCCCCCTTGATCCTGTACGCCGCCACACCGGCAGGCGTGTATAAAACCACCGATGGTGGTGCGAACTGGTCGCTCCAAAGCCTGTCTGGCGGTACGGTGGGGGCTACTGCTATCGCTATTCAACCCAACAATTCCTCGGTACTCTACGCCGCCACTCCCAGTGGTCCATTCAGGGGCAATGGCACAAGCTGGACACCTCAGAGCCTTGGCACAAGGGATGCGGGTATTACCTCGGTGGCGATTGATGCTTCAGGGAACATCTATGCCGGGACAAGTGCTGGCGGTGTGTTCAAGAGTGCTGACGGAGGGACTACCTGGCTCGCCGTGAATGGCACTTCTCCCACTAATCTTGCCAATCTCCGGATTCGCACCCTGGTCATTAGGGGAGGGGCAATATACGCGGCCACTGCCGGTGGTGGGGTTTTCAAGAGTCCTGACAGTGGCACAACGTGGGCAGCTATACCCGACACCAACTTGACCAACAAGGATATCCAGGCACTGGCCGTCGCGCCACTCTCTCCACCAAAACTCTACGCGGGTACTCAGAGCGGCATGTTCAGAATCACCGAAGGCGATACAAGCTGGGTGTTAACCAATAACATGCAGAACCTTAACGAGCTGATAACGGCAGGGTCAGGTTGGGTCTTGCGCAATGCCACGGACATCAACAATGCCGGGCAGATCGTGGGGTCGGGGGAGCTTAACGGCGTGCCCCACGGCTTTCTGCTGACCCCCATCACAGGGGTACCAACGGCGAAGCTCTCTATCACAAAAACCGTATCCTCCGGCCCTTACCAGCAATTTGTTCCGGTCACATTCACTATCACAGTAACCAACAATGGCCCTGATAAGGCCACAGGCATAGTGGTGGCTGACTGGTTGCCGGATAACGTCATTTTTCGTTCCACGCAGGCAACGTCATGCGACGCCTCCAACGATAACATCCTGACCTGCAAATTAGCCGACCTGGATGTCGGCAAAAGCGTCTCCGTCAGGGTTGTTGTGAGTCCAAATGGCCCGGATGTCACGTTTAACAACACCGCCCGCGTTATCTCCAATGAATCCAACCCCGAGTTTTCCAGCATCAGCAACGCGTCGGTTGGCGCCTCGACCAACAAATGCTTTGTCGCCACTGCTGCTTATGGTTCCTTCCTGGATCCGCATGTTCAGGCGTTGCGTGACTTCAGGGATGAGCACCTGCTGACCAATGCGCTGGGTCGCAACTTTGTTGCGTGGTATTACCGGAATTCTCCGCCTCTTGCAGCGTTTATTGCCCGGTATGAAGGCTTGAGGATGGCCGCACGGGCGGTGTTGACGCCCGTGGTATATGCGGTGAAGTACCCCTTGCCTGCCTTGGGGCTGTTTTTAGTGGGGGCGACGGCCTTGTTGGTGGGCTGGAGGCGACGCACTTTGCTGGCAGCCCGATTCAGGTTTGCCTATTGAGCACACCACTTATCAACATCGCCACGCGTATCTTCTATTAATTTTTTACGCTCATCTTCATTGAGCAGGCGCTTTTCGCCGTCACTGCCTTTATCCGCGAGCAGTGCGGCGGCGGCGTATGTGCTCAGGCGCTCTTTCGCCCGGTCGCAATTTTGGGTGATTTGTTCCTGCGCCTCTTTGGCGCTGCTGATAGTGTCATTCGGTTTTTTCTGTACCTCCGGCTTGGCCTTGGGCAGCTTGCTCATGGCTTCTCGCCGTTGCTGCATGCTTTCGTCAACAGGTGGTGCGGACTGTATGCTGAGCGGTTTTGCAGCGTTGCTTTGAGGCTGGTCGCCATAATGCACGCGGCCCTGGGCATCCACCCATTTGTAAACGCCCTCGGCCTGAACGGCCGACCCGCAAACCAGGATCATCATGCTTGCTGCTATCAAAGTGTATTTCATCGTGCTTTCCGACATTGCTTAACCCTTGATGGGTAGCGGCATTTTATGGCCCACACTTGAGGGCACTGCAAATACATTGATACGATCAGGTCAGGTTTTTACCTTTCTGGCGTTGCTGATGATGCCATTCTGCTTTTCCTGTGCTTCAGGCTGTTGCTGCGGCACAGGTGGTGCGGGTTTTATGTTGAGCGGTTGTGCCGTGTTGCTCTGAGGCCGGTCACCATAGTGTATCCGGCCCTGGGCATCGGTCCATTTGTAAACGCCGTCAGCCTGCGCGGTTGTCCCACAAGCCAGAATTATCAGGCCTGCTGCCATCAAAGAGTATCTCATTGTGTTTTCCGGCATTGCCTAACCCTTGATGGGTAGCGGCATTTTATGGCCTACACTTGAGGGTGCCGCAACACGTCGATACGGGCAGGTTCTTACCTTACAGTTATTCGCGCGCGGTTGTTGTCGATAGTCTTGCTGCCGATACCCTTGACCTGATCCAGGCCATCAACGGATTTGAAGGGGCCGTGCTGCTTGCGGTAGGCGACAATGGCCTCTGCCTTCCGGATGCCGATGCCCAATAATGCGTCGTCCAGGGTTTTGGCGTCGGCGGTGTTTATGTTGATTGCTTTCTGTGCAGCACCCGCTGTTTTTTGAGCGTCATTTTTCTCGGGCGCGCGTTCATCCGTCAGTGGTGCAGATCCGGTTTTAAGCGGCGGTGAAGTGCCTGTTAACGGAGGAGCATTGAGTTCCCGCGCCTTGGCTTTTTTGCTGCTTTCGGGGTCGTCACTGTAGTGCGTCTGGCCTTGCGCATCCGTCCATGTATAAATGCCACTGCCAGCCCAGAGGGGGTGAGTTTGGATCAGTATCAGCCAGAGGACCGCCGTTATAGCGTGTTTCATGGTTGGTTTTCGCGTTGTGGATGGGAAAGGTAATCATAACAAATTGCACGGGCTGGGAATTACTTGCACCGCACAAAAAAAGCGGGCGCATTGCGCGCCCGCGAACACTCACCTACTTGAAGGGTCTGGCTCGGAAAAAACATTTACAGGTTGTAACCGCGCTCGTTGTGCTGCGTAAGATCCAGTCCTTCGGTCTCCTGTTCTTCGCTCACGCGCAGCCCGATCACCGCGTCCAGCACCTTGAGAATGATGAAGGTGACTACCGCGCAATACACTACGGTGATGGCGACGCCCTTGAATTGGATCAGTAGCTGAGCGGCGATATCCAGGTCGGCTTTGGATCCGCCCAGGCTGGCGGCGGCGAACACGCCGGTCAGTAGTGCGCCGACTATGCCGCCAATGGCATGCACACCGAAGGCGTCCAGCGAATCGTCGTAGCCGAAGGCACGCTTGATCTTGGTGGAGGCGATGAAGCACAGCAGGCCTGCCGCCAAGCCAATTGCCAGTGCTCCAGTGGGGCCGACGAAGCCGGACGCCGGAGTGATGGCGACCAAGCCCGCTACCGCACCGGAGGCGATGCCCAGCACGCTGGGTTTGCCATGCGTCAGCCATTCGCTGAACATCCAGGCCAAGGCGGCGGAGCCAGTGGCGATCTGGGTGACGGCCATGGCCATACCTGCCGTGCCGTTAGCGCCCAAAGCGCTGCCTGCGTTAAAGCCGAACCAACCTATCCACAATAGTGAGGCGCCCACCAGGGTCATGGTGAGATTGTGCGGGGGCATGGCCGTGGTCGGGAAGCCTTTACGCTTGCCCAGTACCAGCGCCGCCACCAGGCCCGCAATACCGGCGTTGATATGCACCACCGTACCGCCGGCGAAGTCCAGAACGCCCATGTCATAGAAGAAACCACCGTCGCCGCTCCATACCATGTGGGCAATCGGCACATAAACGATGGTCACCCAGATGGCCATGAACCACAGCATGGCGGAAAATTTCATGCGCTCGGCAAACGCGCCGACGATCAACGCGGGGGTGATGATGGCGAATGTCATCTGGAAGGTCATGAACACCGTTTCAGGCACGGTGAGGGTGAGGCTCTCCACCGTCACGCCTGAGAGGAACGCCTTGCTTAATCCGCCAACAAAGGAGTTGAGGTTGGTAACGCCCTTTTCCATGCCGGTAACGTCGAAGGCCATGCTGTAGCCGTACATCATCCACAGCACGGTGACGAGCGAGGTGATGGCGAAACATTGCATCATTACTGATAACACGTTTTTGCTGCGCACCATGCCGGCATAGAACAATGCCAAGCCGGGGATGGTCATCAGCAGCACCAGCGCGGTGGAGGTCAGCATCCAGGCAGTGTCACCAGTGTTCGCGACGGGATGTGCGGTCGCATCGGCTGCGGCCAGGGCGGGCAAAAATGCCGCAAACAGTGACAACAGAACAGATGTTACGGTTTTATTTTTTGTGGTGCGCATCATTTGTATCATTCCTCTGCATATTACAAGGCGTCGGGGCCAGCCTCACCGGTACGGATACGGATAGCCTGCTCCAGATTGAACACGAAGATCTTGCCATCGCCGATCTTGCCGGTATTGGCGGCCTTGGCGATAGCTTCGATCACGAGTTCGAGAAGATCATCACCCACCGCAACTTCAAGCTTCACCTTGGGCAAAAAATCCACCACATACTCCGCGCCTCGGTACAACTCCGTGTGTCCCTTTTGTCGGCCAAATCCCTTGACCTCGGTGACGGTGATTCCCTGCACCCCCACCTCGGACAATGCTTCGCGTACGTCGTCCAGCTTGAAGGGTTTGATAATGGCTGTGACCAGTTTCATACGATGACCTCATTCAAAGAAGCAGGGAGCAGAAAAGGCACCCCCTGCATGGGAATTAAAACTTGTAGATGGCTTGCAGAGCGGTGGAGAATTGATTATCTGTGAACGTGCCGTCGCTCTTCAGGAAGCTCTTCTTGTCAGACTTGTCGGCGCGCACTTCCGCTCGCAGTTCCACGTTTTCGGTCGGTATGTGGGCCAGCGTCAGGGTGGCTTCATCCCACTTCTGCGTGACACCGGTGCGGTAGCCATTCTTGTCGTCGAAGGTCTCGGCGCGCAGTGCCACGCGCCAGGTATCGCTGAACTTGTAATTGGCGTAGCCAGCCACACCCCACCACTTCGCTTTCTCGCCCAGCGTCACGGCATTTTCCTGGGTGGCGTAGTCGTAGTTGATGATGAAGCTCAGGGCGTCGGTAACGTTCCAGGTGGCGACCAGATCGACCAGGTTGCGCAGACCAAGGTCACCCGTGCCTGCTATGTTATTGGCATATTCCCTGCCGCTGTGGAGCGAGCCGGTCAGGAGCAATGGCTTGACGGGGGCTGCGGAGAAGCCGAATTCCAGGGTCTTGTTCTGGTTGTTGTCCTTCTGTGCATCCCAGCCGTTGTTGACGCCGGCCATCAGTGACAGCTTGTCGCTAACAGTGTAGGTCATCCGTGCGCCGGTATGGGCGAAGGGGATGGCGTAGCCGAACAGGATGGAGCGCGAAAAGTTCAGGTTGTTGGGGCTTTTGATTACCTCAGCGCCCGCCAGCGTGACATATTTACCGGCGATAACCATCAGCGGGCCATTGGCGTAATGGACATAGGCCTGCTGCGCCTCCTTGGTGTTGCCAGCAGGGCCAGCGGCGGCGACCACGTCGGCATCCGGCCCGAAATTGAGGTTCACCAACCCGCCAAACCCGTTGGAAGGCAACTTGGATACCGTCACGTCGATCATTTGCAGGTTGAAACTGTTGCGCGTGGTGTCGAAGACGCGGTTGGCGACGCCGCCATTGAATGTGCCAGTCCCTGACAGGTTGGTATATGAAGTATCAATATAGCCCGACACATTGATCCCCGATGCTCCCATGATTTGTCCCAAGCTAGGCACGCCCGGTTTATCCGGCATTTTTTCCCCCGCCGCGAGCGCGGGAAGGCTGGCAAGCAGGCTGACGGTGAAAAGCGTATTTTTAAATGTGTTCATGATCTCCCCTTACTTAATCTGTTTCCGGGCAAGGCCGGGCCGTGGCTTTTTGTGGAAAGTAGCGGAAAAATTTCATATTATCCGCGCCCGTACAGCCATTAGCAGATCCCATGCCATTGAATTATTGTTTATATTAAACAGTATGTTGAAAAATAATCTCGGAAGCCAAAGAAAATGAATGCACCAACATGAAGCGCTTGGCGAGGATGTTGGCACCAAAAACGTGCATATTTGGCTGCTGCGGCCTGGTTAGTCGCCTCCGGGCAAGACATAGGCCTTATCCCTGGCAAAAGGCGCCGCATGCCGCGCCCATTCCTCCTGCGGTACGTCCACGCCCAGCTCCACCACGTTGCCGTCTGGGTCCTGCACATAAAACGACCGCATTATGGTGTGATCCGCCGTGCCTAACAGGGTGACGCCGCTGGCCTGGCAATGTTTGTAAAGCTGTGCCAGCGCCAGCTCGTCGCTGACATCAATACAAAAGTGGAACAGCCCCGTGTGCTGCGGTAACGGTGGCGCCGCGCTTGTACCAATCTCCACCAGTGCCAGGTCATGGTGATGCCTTCCCGCGCGATAAAACCACATCCTGTCCCGCTCACCGACGCGCTCCATGCCGAGGATTTCCCGGTAAAAATGATCGGATGCGTGCAAATTGCGCACCTTCAGGACAACATGATTGATACCGCGTAACGTCATGGCGTATCCTTATGGAAATATCTTGCCGAAATCAGGTTGCTACACCGTCGATAGAACCTGCATAGTAAAAAACCTATAAAAATAATATTTATTACTGATTGTTATTTATATGTGCGCGGATTGTATAGTCGTGCCATGGGTAAGGATATTTGCGAGAGTTTCCTTAGTGTCAAGGCCGAGCGGGTGCGGAGATTGGTTTGATCTGCCGTGAGGTTAAATCCAAATTGGGTGAGTATGCAAGCATGAATGAAGCGACAAACAACGTATCAGCACCTGTCTCCTCCGGACGGGACATCGCTTTGCAGCGCCGCCGTGCCTTGTCCAGCAACGGCAAGGCAGGGCTGGCAGCAAGCAAGCCGACAGCAATGCGTAGCGCGTCCAGCCCTGCAAGGCCCACGGAAAAGTCCGCTGAGATAACGACTCCCTCTGCGCCAACTGCACAAACACCGCCCGTTCAGGCTTCACCGGCAGGCAGCATGAGTGGCAGTGAGCGCGCCCGCGCACGGCGCCAGGCGCTTGCGCAGAATGGCAAGGCGGGATTGGGATTGAAGACGGTGCAGCAGGGCAGATCACGGTCGACAGTTACGGCGCCAGCGCAGGCCAATACGGCGGCGGAGCTGCCCGCTGAGGCGCCGACTGCCAAAAAAGAAGGTTGTGGCTGTGGTTGCAAGCCCGCCCGGTCTCCCGAGTCAACGGTAGCGCTTCAGGCTGAAGCCCAGTTGGATCAAATATGCGAGACGGTGGAGGCCGATACCAGCGTTGACAGCCCCGCCGTATCAACAGTGCGTGCCTTGTGTCTGGCGCGGAGGCAGGCGCTGGCGAATCACGGCAAGTCGGCGCTGGGTAAAACAACTGGCGTGACCAGGGCGCAGCAGTTGGCGGGAACGGGGCGTGAAGGGGCATGGAAAAATGCTGCCGCCAAGGGCTTGTCGGGGAGCGAGATTGCGCGCGCACGCCGGGAAGAATTGTGCAGGCTTGGCCGTGGCAGTCAGGCCACCTGCCGCCCCTCGGGCCGGGTGCGCCCAGCCGCCGATTCGGCTGATGTTCCGCAAAAAGTTGAAGAAACCTCAACCCTGCGCGGCCAGACTATCAGCGGCACACGCGTGGAGCGCAGCAGCAAGGTGACCGGCAACGAGCCAGGCACTTGCCGTAGCATCACCGGCACCGAATATATCTCGCTGGATCAATACGAAGGCTTTTGCGGCACCCGTCCTGTGGCGTCTGTCGCCAAGGTAGGCATGACCCGTACCGGCCGTGGCCAATCGGTCACGGGCGTAGAAGTGGGCCGTAGCATGAAGGTGACGGGTGATGAGCATGGCGCCTGCAAATCAGTCACTGGCACGGAATACATCGGTACCGAGCGTTTTGATGAGTTTTGCGCGGAGCGCCCGGTGGTTGGTCCAGCCAAGGTGAGTGCCGTGCAGACCGGGCGTGGGCAAACCGTTACCGGTGCCGAGGTGGGCCGCAGCTTGAAGGTGACGGGAGACGAGACAGGTTCGTGCCGCACCATTACGGGTGATGAATACCTGAATCCAAAGGCATCCGCAGTGCCATGTGCGAGCGAAAGTGATGGCGGCGCCCCTAAGAAGGTAGGCGCTACGCGGACATCCCATGGTCTGGCCGTGTCAGGAACGCAGGTTGGACGCTCGGTGAAAGTTACCGGTGATGAGCATGGTGCATGCACGTCGGTGACGGGCACCGAATATCTTGGTGCGGAGCAGTTCAAGTCTTTTTGTGCCGCCGATTCCGTTGCGGGGCCGCGCAAGGTACAGGAAATGGCGACGCTCGGTGGTCAGGGGCTTACAGGTACAGCCGTTGGGCGAAGCGTAAGCGTTACTGGCGATGAACCCGGTTCATGTCGGCAGCTTACGGGCACGCAGTATTACACCCCCAACCAATCCGGGCGGTTATGCGCCGAGCCGGGTGCGCCTGCTAAAGTGGGTTTGACGCACACCCTGGGTGAGCGCGGTATAACCGGCACAGACGTCGACCGCAGCACAAAAGTGACTGGTAACGAGTACGGCGCGTGCAAGCCCGTCACCGGCACGGAGTACGTTAGCGCAGAGCAATATCAGACGTTGTGTGGCAGCAAGCCCGCGCCCAACCCTGCAAAGGTGGGAGTTGCGCGCACCTGGCATCAGCAACAGGTGTCCGGCACCCAGGTGGGTCGCAGTGACAGAGTGACGGGCGATGAGTACGGCGGCTGCAAGCCGATTACTGGCACGGAATATATCGGCCCTGATCAGTACGCTGCTTTTTGCCAGAATGATGAAACGGCCGCCAGTCAGGAGCGTGTTAGAACGTTGCGCAGCACGCCAGGTGCGATGCTTACCGGTATCCAGCCGGGCATCAACGGTCGCATGACGGGTGGTGGGCGCGGTGCATGCGCGCCAGTTAGCGGCACCCCTTATGTCGGTACGGATCAGTTTGCGGGGCAGTGTGGAACGGCCGCCGCGCCCGCCATGAATGCGCACCATCGTGTGTCCGGCCCAGCCGATGGCAGCGGTGCCCGTTCTCAGGTGACACTCTCTGCTGCAAGGGCGGCTGCATCGCCATCGGCGCGGGTGCCGAGCCTGGACTTTAGCGTCACCACCCCGGCGCGCAGTGCCCAGACGCGCCAAACCCAGCGCATCACTGGCACGGCCTATGCCAGCAGTGGCCGGGTCACTGGCCCGGTAACACTGGCTGCGGGGCTGATTTCCGGTACACCGGAATTCCGTTACACCGCTGATGAGGGTGTGACGGCTGCGCGGGGTTACTCTGCTGCAGGCGCCGCGCCCATTGCCCCCGAATCCGAGCCTGAGCGCAAGCGCGTTACCGGCGAGGGGCGAGAGAATGGGCGCGCCATTACTGGCGATGATTGGCAGCGTGGCAGCCGGGTAACCGGCACCGAAGGCTCTTGGGCCGCGCGACGCAACATGACGCAGCGTGGCGAGTCGCGCGACATGCCAGTCGCAGTGGGTGCGCGTAATTTCAAGGGGATGGAAAAACCCGAAGTGGCGCCGAGCCGTGTCACCGGTAGCAGCGGCAACACAGGCAGCGGCGCGGCGATCACCATTTCGGGTGGTGCGCGCGGGTAATTTGGATTGAATGGGTAAGCAGCAAATGAGCCTCAGAAATCGCACATCGCCCGGCAGGGGTGCCCAACGCGCTGGCCCGTATGGCTTGGGTACGCGCCATGCGGTGATGCCGTATCGAGGTGCCGCCACCGCTCCGGAGGCTGCGGGATCTGGCCCAGTCTGTGATGTGGTTGACGAGTTGTCGGTGGCTCCCTTGGCGGCGAGCGACAGGGGAAGTGCGCCTCACCCCTTGTCCAATGCGGAAGAAAACCAGCGATTGTACGATTACGAGCGTTCGGTGAAGGATAAATTTGCCGCGATTGTTCCAGTACTCAAGGAAATCGCAGCAATCCAGCACGAGCCGGGCTTTGTTCAGCATGCCCAGAATATTGCCCATGCCCGGCTGGGTTTTGCGCTGCCACCAAGCACGCTTGAGGATGCCTGGGTAGAGCAACTGGATATGCGCTCGTTATATGCGCACTGCGTGTTTCAGGCCTTCCATTGGGCTGCGGAACGGTTTTGCAACGAACAGGCGCGGCAGCAGGTGACGATGGAGCAGACGTTATGCTCGTTGTTCGACTGCGGTTTTCACGAGGTGGATTTTTCGCCGTGCGCAGACGGGCGCCTGATGGGGCTGGTGACATTTATTTTGCGTCTGCCGTATGGCGCCGTGCGCAGAAAGTCCTATGCCGGCGCGATGTTCGATGTGGAAGCGAATGCCAGACACTGGATGCGCACCGAGTTTTACCGCTATCGCGAGGGCAAGCCCAGCCTGCCGGATGCCGGAACACGCTATCTGAAAATCGCGGTGTATCACTGGAGCAGTTCCGATCCGGCGCATGAGGGTTGCGCCGCGCACGGCAGCAACGAGCGCGATGCCGCCGAGGCGGCGCTGAATCGGCTGATTGCCTTCCGTCAGGCGATAGAGAATAGCTTCTGCTGTGGCGCGTCGGTGGATATATTGTTGATCGGTGTTGACACCGACACCGACAGCATCAAGGTACACGTTCCGGATGCGGATGGTGCGATGAGCCTGTTTCGTTATGTCGATAGCGCGGAACTGTATCGCCAGAGTGCAGGGCTGGATGTGGGCAATGCGCATTTGTATGTGCATCGGGCGATTCAGGAGGCGGCCCGTGCCGAGGGTTGGGCGCAAGGTAACGGTGCGCCGCACGAAGGCATGTTGCGGTTGATGGCGTCACTGCTCATCAACAACGTGTCGCAGATCGAATATGTGCGCCAGAACCACGGCGGACGTTATAGCGACATCGGCCACAATGAATTGTTTATCAGCGTGGGCGAAGGATTTGAAGAGGTACAGATACGCAACCTCACCTATTACGCAGCGACGTACACGGTGGAAGAAGGTGCGGCGGACCTTGATATCGGCATCAAGATTTTCAAGAAGCTGAACGTGACGCACGGGTTGCCTATCCCGATCATCGTTCACTATCGCTATGACAGCCGGGTGCCGGGATCGAAGCAGCGCATCATGGCGCAGTGTCGGCGAATGAAGGCGGCGATCGAAGCACGGTACAGTGAGTTGAAGCAAAAAGGGCTGTTGGTATGCGCAATGGCGGTACAGGATAAAGCGCCTGGCAGCCGGATCGAGATGATCAATGATGAGGTGGTAGATAGCGGTCATTAGATTTACTGGAGTGGAGCATGAAGATTTGTCAGGTAGAGAAGACCTTGGTTTCCACAAATCGCATCAGAGAAATGGGACACAGACCCCTGCTGGTAGTGAAAGAGAAGAACGGTGGCCGCAGTGTCGCGGTTGATGCGGTGGGATGCATCCCCGGCGATTGGGTGATTGTGGTGGGCAGCTCGGCAGCACGCGAGGCGGCGGGCAGCAAAGAGTATCCGAGTGACGCCACCATCGTCGGCATTATTGATCATTGGAAGGAAGAATGACCGATGGACATCCTGCAGGTGGTTGATGAGCTGGTGGTAACCCGCCGCATTCCGGGTTTATACGGGGCCTCGTTGCGAATCATGCGCGACGCCAAAGGCAAGCTCAGCGTGGCGAGCGATCCGGTGGGTGTGCCGCCAGGAAAGTGGGTTTTCACGGCAAACGGCTCGGCAGCGCGTTACGCCATGGGCAATTACAAGGTTCTTACTGATCTTGCAATTGCCGGGATTATAGACCAGTGGGATCCGGAAGACGCAGGCGACAGCGCATCTGCGAAAAAGGTTGTTTGAGTCAAGATTGTTTATGGGCGTGATTTTTTATTTTACGAGAAAGAGAGGTGGTGAAAATGGCAAATGAGCGGTATGGAATTGCATTGGGCATGATCGAAACGCGTGGCTTGGTGCCTGCCATTGAAGCGGCGGATGCCATGACCAAGGCAGCGGAAGTGCGTCTGATTGGGCGTCAGTTCGTCGGTGGCGGCTACGTCACTGTGCTGGTGCGCGGTGAAACCGGCGCAGTCAACGCCGCTGTGCGTGCCGGTGCGGATGCCTGTGAACGTGTCGGCGATGGCCTGGTGGCAGCTCACATCATCGCGCGCGTACATAGCGAGGTGGAAAACATTCTGCCGGCACGTCCTGGCGCGTAAGATTTTTCGGTTTTTTAACTTCTTTAATGAGATAAATGAGGAATAGACATGGCTAACGAAGTGACGGGTATTGCATTGGGTATGATTGAAACACGCGGCTTGGTGCCTGCTATTGAAGCGGCGGATGCCATGACCAAGGCAGCGGAAGTACGTTTGATCGGACGTCAGTTCGTCGGTGGTGGCTACGTCACTGTGCTGGTGCGCGGCGAAACCGGTGCAGTCAACGCTGCTGTGCGTGCCGGTGCGGATGCTTGCGAGCGTGTTGGCGATGGCCTGGTGGCAGCTCACATCATTGCGCGCGTTCACAACGAAGTGGAAAATATTTTGCCCAGCAAGCCCACAGCGGGCTGAATGAACAAGCCGCAGGCTTGATTTGAATCCGGGTAGTTATTATTTTTTGAGGAGTAATAAGAAATGGCAAATACTTTTCATGGTATTGCATTGGGTATGATTGAAACGCGTGGTCTGGTGCCTGCTATCGAAGCGGCTGATGCCATGACCAAGGCAGCGGAAGTGCGCCTGATCGGGCGTCAGTTCGTCGGCGGCGGCTACGTCACCGTGCTGGTGCGCGGCGAAACCGGCGCAGTCAACGCCGCTGTGCGTGCTGGTGCGGATGCCTGCGAGCGTGTTGGCGATGGCCTGGTAGCCGCCCACATCATCGCGCGCGTTCACAGTGAAGTAGAAAACATCCTGCCGCAAACACCGGGCGGCGAAAGCGGGCTCGACGCAGAAATCACCCAAATTCGTAGCTGATGGTGAGAGATAGCCGCCATAATCAGGCACATTCCAGTGCATTCGCTTATGGCGGCCGCTGCTTCCGGCATGATATTGACAGCGCAAAGAGGCTGATTCCATGATGCCAAATCCGCGCCTGATAGGTTTTCTTAATCGTGCGCTAAGCCATGAAATGGCCGCGGTGCAGCAGTACCTCATGCAGTCCAGGCTTGCCGCATTGTGGGGCATGGCTGAATTCAGCGAACAATTCCGCCGTGATGTGGAGGAGGAGCTGGTTCACGCCGAGCGTCTCATGGAGCGCATGCTGATTTACGGCGCCACCGCCAACGCCACCCAGCTTATCCCTGTCAGGTTGGGCAGGACGCTGCCGGAAATACTCGATATCAACCGCGCCATTGAACTGGAGGCGGTGCGTTTATACGAGGAAGCGGCGGATTATTGTGAGCGCACCCGGGATTTTGAAAATCGTGATCTGTTTGCGGGTATACTGGAGGAAGAAATTGCACATCTCCGGCATATTGATAAACTGCAGCAATCATTGATGAAACAGGTGTAACGCCATGCACGACGAACGCGCTCCAAGCACCCTTTCAGCGGCATGGGAGCAACGCGACAAGCCTGCCTTGCTCAGCCGCCGTTTGGTTTTTCCGTCATACGCCGAGACGCGCCGTTTTCTCGATTGGCTGGCGGCCTTGTCGGAGCGTGAGGGCTATTATCCAAGCAGCAGCTTTGGTACTACCTATGTCAATATAACCATTGATGCGCGTGACGGACAGGCTATCAGTCCTGCCGATCTCGCATTTGCGCGAGAGATTGATATCTTCTGCGAAAATTCAGGCACTGCGTAAGGCGCAACATATGCCCACACAGGTGTTTGCTATAGCGAATCAGAAGGGTGGCACGGGCAAAACCACCCTCACCATGAATCTGGCGGCCGGCTTGGCGCGCCGTGGTCGCACCTTGGTGGTGGATGCTGACCCGCAGGGATCCGCCAGTCAGTGGGCGCGCCTGGCGCCGGAAGAGCGAGCTTATCCCGCCACGGTCATCGCAGTGGCAGGTAACTTGAGCCGGGAAATCGGGCGTTTCCGGCAGGATTACCAATATATTGTGGTGGATTGCCCGCCAACGCTGGAGAGTGATGCCGTGCGGCTGGCGATGGTGGCGGCGGACAGGGTGCTGATTCCGGTATTGCCGTCACCCATGGATTTATGGGCGAGTGTGCGTATGGCCAAGGCTGTTGAAAACGCAAAGCTGGACAATCGCAATTTGCAGGCGCATTTAATCCTCAACCAACTTGAGGTGCGCAATGCGTTGTCACGCTCCATGCGGCAGGCGCTCGCTGAGTTTGATATTCCGGCGCTGAAAAACGCCGTGCAGCGCCGCGCCATCTATCGCAACGCGGCGCTGGAAGGAGCGAGTGTGTATGAACTTGCGAATCGCGGTAAACCCGCTGCCGCAGAAATTGACGCCATCATTGAGGAGATACTGGATCTATGAAAAAACTGGAAACCAAGCTGGCGGCCGGCGTGCGCCAAGTCAAAAAATCACAGGAGCTGCCGGAGTCTCCCACAGCGCCCACCTCGACGCCAGTTCCACCCCAGGCCTCGCG
Source organism: uncultured Gammaproteobacteria bacterium (assembly GCA_947085925.1). Lineage (GTDB taxonomy): Bacteria > Pseudomonadota > Gammaproteobacteria > Ga007554 > LNEJ01. The sequence continues at coordinate 806 of CAMTYI010000194.1, read as the reverse complement.
CCAAAGCGATCTGCCATCTGCCTCGGTTCGGGATGATGCGCCGAACAACCTCCACCCGGAGCGGGTTTGGCCGGATTAATAGCCAACCATAATGCGATCTGCTTCATACCTTGGGCAATGGTGCTTTAATTGCCTTTAGTACCTTTTCCGGCCAAACGATCCGGGTATCATTAAAGGGCGCCTCGGCAACCTGCCTTCCCTCGTCAAGCAGGTAATCATGGAATGCTTGCGCAACGACGGACAGCTTTTTATCGCCAGGGTAAGCAATGTACCAATGGCGCAGGATGGGGAAGCTCTCCACGTCGAGGATTGCGAAGCCTCCGGAGATCCAGTCCAGTGCCAGGGTATGTACCGATAAAGCCGCTATCCCAAGTCCGCCCGCGATGCCCTGCTTGATGGCCTCGTTGCTGCCCAGCTCCATCCTGACCCGCAGCGATATACCATTGGCCTCGAAAAGCTTTTGCGTCGCCTGACGTATGCCCGAACCGGGTTCACGCATAATAAACGGCTCCTCGGCGATGCGTTGCAAGGGGATATTTTTTCTTTTTGCCAAGGGATGATCGGCGCGCGCCACCACGACCAGCGGATTTTCCATGAAAGGCTGGAAATTTGTTCCGAGATTTTCCGGGGGCTGGCCCAGGATGTAGAGATCATCCATGTTCTCGCTCAAACGCTCCAGAACGCGCTCACGGTTGGTGACATTGAGTGAAATATCGATGCCTGGATAGCGCTGGCAGAACGGGCCGAGTACGCGCGGGGCAAAATATTTTGCCGTGGTGATGACGGCAAGGCGCAACCGGCCTTTT
>CAMTYI010000193.1:0-8791 GCA_947085925.1 uncultured Gammaproteobacteria bacterium | reverse complement strand
TGATTGTGGAGAAGTTTTCCGCCAGAACTGCCGTATCCAAGACGGAAGAAAAACCGGGGCAACGCCATTCAGTTGCGAATAAAGCCGAATGTACAACTTAAACTCTGGGCGTTTTTGTCTTGACTCTGGGGTCCACTATATTCATCGTTGGCGTGCCCCTGTGTTAACGTTAGCGCAAAAAATCAGCTTGTATTATGCAATCCAATGGATTACATTTAGCCTATGCTGACGACAATCACCGAAATGCCTGAGTATATTCGTCGCGCTGACGAACTCCTCAGCGAATCGGAACGAAAATCTGTTATTGATTACCTAGCTGCACATCCCAAAGCTGGCGATCTGATGGAAGGTACTGGCGGAATTCGCAAATTGCGCTGGGGACGTGGCAACAAAGGAAAAAGTGGTGGTGTTCGTGTCATTTTTTACTACCATGATCAACGCATTCCTTTATATCTACTGACTATTTTTGGAAAAAATGAACGTCCAAACGTGTCAAAGGCTGAACGAAACGAGTTGGCAAAATTAGTGAATGTATTGGTACATACCGCACTGGAGAACTCTCATGGCTAAAGCATATGACAGCATCGCAAAAGGGTTATCTGAGGCCATTGACCTCAACAAAGGTAAACCTGTCGCAGCAATAACCCACCGCCCTGCGGAAATCGATGTAGCACAGTTACGTCATAGCCTAGATTTAACGCAAACAGAATTTGCAGCCAAATTCTGCATCAGCCTAGGCACTCTTCGTCACTGGGAGCGAGGCGATCGAAAACCTCATGGTCCTGCTCTTGCTTTACTTCACATAGTAGCCAAAGAGCCAAAAGCGGTCCTCAGAGCGTTGGGTTCTTAAGTGTCCCCATTTAATAGATTGATTTTAAATAATATTAGTAACTGCTCAGGTATCCCCAACGCGATCAAGCGAAGCGAGGCTGAGGCGGGGAACCTTGAAAGGTTAGAGTGAGCGCGATGAAGAGGTTGACATCCTGTTTGTGGAGTGTGGCGAGATAGGAGCGAATCGTGCAAAAAGTATCGAGACCGGTCGGGGTACGGAAGCCACCGGATATCTTCTGTTTAACCTTGGGCATGCGCACGGCCTGCTCGGCGATATTGTTGGAGAAGGGAACGTTGTGATCGGTCATGAAACGCCAGACATCGTCGGCATGGGTGCGCAAACGGTCAAGGAGATTGAGGGCTTTGCTCTGCCTGGTTCTGCCGCGTTTGCCGGACGGCGGCGCACGCGGATTGTCGGCCTCGCCCTCGGCGAGAATCCGGGCATAGGCAAATCGATAGTGCGCGATGCGATCTTTCGTCAGCGCCCCGCCGGACGCGCTTACCTCATGGCACGCCTCGACCAGCAGACCGTTCATGTGTTTTGCCCAGACCTGCCCCATCTCCTCGAAGACGTAGATCAGTTCGCGCAGGTGGTGGGCATTGCACAGCGCATGCACACAAGCCAGATCGCGATAAGGTTTCCAGCCATCGTGAACGAGCGTGCCAACAAACCCGGTCAGAATCCCGAATGCATCGAAAGCCTTTTTGCCGCGATTCGCATGGCTGCCGAGCCAGGTCAGCGTAGCGCTCGCCATGACGTGCAGCCAGCGGATCTGGCCCGCCACACGCATCCCGGTCTCGTCGGCGTGGGCGACGGGGGCGGCTTTCAGGGTATCGCCAATGGTGTCTACCGTCGGCGCGAGAAGAGTCCTGGCCTCCTCATTGATCGCCAGCACGGTGGCATCCGATATCGGCAGGCCGAACAGGTCGCCCGTCAGCGCGCCGGTACGCGCCACCGGCATCATGTGGTGGTGCGTCAGATGCACCACGGCGGCCTTGATGCGCGCCCCGTATTGAACCGGTGCCGAAACCTCCGCAGGAAACCCGCCCCGATGCACCTTGCCGCACGTGCAGCACGCTTCGAGCACCCGGTGCTCGGTGACTTCGTGACGCAGGGGCGGGATGTCAAACACTTGGCGTGTCTCGACCACGACCGCGTCGGTCAAAGGGCGATGACAGGCGGCGCAATGGCTCGGTGGGGAGTGGGACTCGATGTGATCCGGGTGCTCAACCTGCTTCAGGGTATGACCCTTGTGGCCTTGCTGTCCGCCCTTGGGTTTCTGGCCCGCTTGACGCAGCGACTTCGGCTGGGGCTTGTTCAGCCCGTCTGTGGACGGCGGCTTGCTGGAGTTGTGGCTATTCAGAGCCAGACGTCCTTCGAGCTCAGCCACTTTGGCAGTCAGCGCAGCCACTTGCGCGAACAACGCACGGATCAGGTCGTCTTTCTCGGTAACGCTGAGTCGGTCAAGATTGGGCTGTGCTTCCATGCCGTTTATTATAGGCGTCCGTTGCATTTTTTTGAACATGGAGTTGCGATGCTATTCAAAACTACCTGAGTAGTTACCGTCGACGAAGAAAAAGCTCTCACCATCGTGCCTCGATGTGATGCTGGTGAAGGGTGATGAGAAGGTGTGCAGTGAAGCCGACAAGCTGCCGGTATCGGCGTTGTAGAGGTACAGATCACCGTAAATGCGCAGAAATATCCTTGTAATTCCTGCGGAGGCGACGTAGTTGACGTCTTGGGTGGAGGTTTTTTTTATGGAAGAAGGGTTGGTGAAATTTGCATCGTAGCTGTTGAGATTGCCGTTATCGGCTGCCAACCAGCCCTTTAGGGCGCCAGTCTGTGGATCCATAATGGAAGTAATCGGGCGTATGTTCCCGAGATTTGTCGGTGCGTCGGCGGCGCTCATCCCGACTTTGACCATTTTGCGAATGTCGTCAGCGGTGTAGCATGACCCATCCGGTCCCGGTAATGAATAGCGATAGACGGCATTGTTGTGATTGGAAAAATCTGAGTCTGTTGAAGCGTTGCCGCAAATTTCGTTGGCGGCTCTTTCGCTTGAAATTTGCGCAGGCGATGGAGAGTTTTGCTTCAGCGCGCTAACTTTCCAGAGTTTGCCATCCTTCACGTAAATGACGGTGCGCGGATGAACGTCGGATAGGCTGCGTATTGCGGCATTGTATGTTCCATGGTAAATAGTCTCCGCATTGGTGACTGCAGGTGTCTCTATAGGCATAGGGTTTGCATGGATCTACTGCCCCGATAGATATCCCGATGCTGGCCGCGTTGGGGGACATTTGCGCGGTTTGGTAGAAAAGGTAAGTGGCTGGCGGGCTGGAACCGCTGCCACCTCCCCCGCAAGCTATCAGGCTTGCAGGTAGGGCCACTGTTACTAATGATTTAAGAAAAAGTTTCGCATTATTCATCCCCACCCCTCGATTATTAATTGTTGTTTGTGAATTATTCGTGGATTTATAGCATGGCTTGGGGAAATGAGGGAAGAAGAAATTCCAAGCTTGATTATGCATATCAATTTAATCAGGGGATGAGCATCAGTTCTGGCAGAGCTACTTACCGATACAAAAACTCGCAAATATCCTTCTCAGCAGATCTTGTCGGAAATCACGGGTGAATTTACTTCCGATGATTTGCTGGGAAGAATATTTGCGAGTTTTTGTATCGGGAAATAGTTTAGGGTCCTCATCTTTACCCTGAACCCTACGCCTTGGTTTTGCCCCAAAGGTCGTGGTCATCAGCGTCGATAATTTCTACTTCCACGAAGTCTCCTTGCTTTAGGCCAGTGGCATCTTCGATATACACCTGACCGTCAATCTCCGGCGCGTCTGCGGCTGAGCGTGCGACTGCACCTTGATCCCCAACTTCATCCACCAGTACCTTGAACGTTTTTCCGATTTTGTTTTGCAGTTTTGCGGCGCTGATTTCGGCCTGGACAGTCATGAATCGTTCCAACCGTTCCTGTTTGATCTCTTCAGGGACCGGGTTCGGCAAGGCGTTGGCGCTGGCGCCTTCCACGGGCGAATAGGCAAAGCATCCGACGCGATCCAGCTCGGCTTCATGGAGGAAGTCCAGCAGATATTCGAAATCATCCTCCGTTTCGCCGGGAAAGCCGACGATGAAGGTGCTGCGTATCGTGATGTCCGGGCAAATGCTGCGCCATAGCTGTAAGCGTTTCAGGGTGTTTTCGCTGTTGGCGGGGCGTTTCATGGCCTTGAGTATGCGGGGGCTGGCATGCTGCAAAGGGGCGTCCAGGTAAGGCAGGAGTTTGCCTTCGGCCATGAGGGGAATGAGATCATCGACATGGGGGTAGGGGTATACATAATGCAGGCGTACCCATGCGCCGAGGTCTCCCAGCGCATCCGCGAGCGCCGTTAAGTGGGTCTTGAGTGGCTTGCCCTTCCAGAAGCCGGTGCGATATTTGGTGTCAACGCCATAGGCGCTGGTGTCTTGCGAGATTACCAATAACTCTTTCACGCCCGCATTGACCAGATGTTCGGCTTCCTGCATGACTTCGCCAATGGGGCGGCTCACCAGGTCGCCGCGCATTGAGGGGATGATGCAAAAGCTACAGCGATGGTTGCATCCCTCGGAAATCTTCAGGTAGGCGTAATGTTTTGGCGTGAGCCTGATTCCCTGTGGAGGTATCAGACTGGTGTACGGGTCGTGTGAGGGTGGCAGGTGCTTATGCACGGCGTGCATGACTTCCTGCATGGCGTGAGGGCCGGTGACGGCCAGGACGTGGGGATGCGCCTCCCGGATAACGTCTTCGCGCGCGCCCAGGCAGCCAGTGACGATGACCTTGCCATTCTCCGCCAGTGCTTCACCTATGGCATCCAGCGATTCCTCTACCGCGCTGTCGATGAATCCGCAGGTGTTGACGACCACCAGGTCTGCGTCCTGATAGGATGGGGAGATGGCATAGCCTTCGGCGCGCAATTGGGTGAGGATCTGCTCTGAATCAACGAGCGCCTTAGGGCAACCGAGGCTGATAAAGCCAACTTTGGGTGAGGCCTGTGTCATGTTAGTTGCTCATTATTCATTGCGATAGCGGGTTGCCAAGGTGCGCCGGGGTGGCGTTGCTTTTCAGTGTTGCGGCGGGTTGATAGGGCGTTGGATACTCGTCGGATTATACCCTTATTGCCATTGCTATTCGATAGCCGTATGTGTAATCAACGGCGCTAAAATTGCATGGGAGACCATTTTGTCGGAATTTTGACGGGAATTTAATGCCTATGTCTGGTGGCAGTGACAAGAGTGAATGGACGCGAAGTGGCCTCATCGTCTGGTTGGTGCTGCTGGTTTGTTTGCTGCTGACCGTGTGGGGATGGATTGTTTCCAGGGAGAATGCCCTGGAGCATGGCCGCCTGTATTTTGACGGGCAGGCCAATGAGATGACGGTGGCTATAAAAAGCCGTATGCAGGGTTATGAGCAGGTGCTGCGTGGTGGGGTGGCTTATTTTTCTGCTTCACAGTTTGTTGAACGTGACGAGTGGCGCCAGTATGTTTCAGGCCTGGATTTGGCAAGAAGCTATCCAGGGATTCAAGGGGTTGGTTTTGCCCAACGTATTGCTTTGCCGGAAAGGGATATTCATGAGCAAACCGTGCGCGGTGAGGGATTCCCTGATTATCTTATTAAGCCGAAGGGCGAGCGCCCCGAATATTATCCGACCCTATATCTGGAGCCGTTTGCAGGGCGTAACCTGCGCGCATTTGGCTTTGACATGTATTCCGAAAAGGTGAGACGTGCCGCTATGGACCAGGCGCGGGATACAGGGGCGGCGGTGATTTCGGGGAAAGTGACGCTGGTTCAGGAGACGGATCAGGATAGGCAGGCCGGTTTTCTGATGTATTTGCCTCTATATGCCAAGGGGCAACCCGTTGGCACGCTGGCCGAGCGCCGCGCGGCGATGCTGGGATTTATTTATAGCCCGTTTCGCGTTAATGATTTGATGCAGAGCATTCTGGGTCGGCAATGGCCGGGCATCAGGCTTGAAATATTTGACGGTAGGCAGATTGTGCCGGAAGCGCGTCTGTACGGAGCGACGCCGAAAAACCACGAAAATCACTCTCCTCTTTATGCGCAAACAGTATCCATTGATGTGGCCGGACATTCGTGGACATTGCGATTTTCCTCTGGGCCGGATTTTGATGCGAATGTCGATCAAGAAGAGTCGTGGATAATCCTGGCTGGCGGGCTGGCTTTGAGTATCCTGCTTTCTACGTTTATCTGGATGCTGTCAACGTATCGAGTGAGAGCGCTGGCCCTTGCAAGTCGTATGACGGGTGAGCTGAGAGAAAATGAGACCGAATTGCGCGAGACAACGGCTTTGCAGAGAGCCATCCTCGATAGTGCGAACTTTGCGATTATATCGGCTGATCAGAGCGGTGTGATCAGTACTTTTAATGCTGCAGCCGAGCGCTTGTTGGGATATACGGCACAAGAGCTGGTAGGTAAATGCACGCCGGCTATTTTTCATGACCTTGATGAGGTTGTGCATCGCGCCCAGGTATTGAGCGCAGAGTTGGGTATGAGCATTCAGCCTGGTTTTGACGCATTCGTCGCCAAGGCGCGCCTGGGTCAGGCAGATGAAAACCAGTGGACGTATATTCATAAGGATGGTAGGCGTTTCAAAGCAGACTTGTCGGTGACCGCGCTATGTAACAGCCAGGGTGACGTTACAGGTTTTTTGGGGATTGCCTACGATGTTACCGAACGTATGCGGATCATGGATGATCTGAATAGATTCAAGCATGTCTTGGATAATACTCTCGATATGATTTTCATGTTTGAACCGGATAGCCTGCGTTTTGTTTATCTGAGCAGGGGGGCAGTGGAGAGCATGGGTTATGCGCGTGATGAGCTGATGACCATGACGCCCTTTCAAATCAAGCCGCTGATGCCGGAGCCTGTATTTCGTAGCGCGATAGCGCCCCTGGTTTCCGGGGAGAAGCCCTCCATGCAGTTTGAAACGGTGCATCGTCATAAGGATGGTCATGACTTTCCGGTTGAAGTGTTTTTGCAGTTGGTGAAGACGGGGGACGGAAAAGGATTATTTGTCGCCATCGTGCGTGATATTACCGAACGCAAGAAAATCGATTTGATGAAGAACGAGTTTGTTTCCACGGTGAGCCATGAGTTGCGAACCCCGTTGACCTCAATACGCGGTTCGCTTGGATTGCTCGTGGGTGGCGTGGCGGGTGAGCTGTCCGCGCGGGCCAAACCGTTGATCGATATCGCCTACAAAAACAGTGAACGGCTGGTGCATCTCATCAACGATATATTGGACATTGAAAAAATCGAGTCCGGCCAAATGACGTTTAACATGCTTCCGCAAGCGTTGATGCCGCTCATCAATCTTGCGCTAGAGGCAAATCATGCCTACGGTGAGCAATATGGTGTGAAATTTGAGATGGTTACTGCATTGCCGGACGTTAAGGTGGATATAGATAGCGACCGCCTGATGCAGGTTATGTCCAACCTGCTTTCAAACGCGGCGAAGTTTTCCCCGCCGAATGGCCGTGTTGATATCAATGTGGAACGGCATGGTTCGATGATCAGGGTGTCGGTGGCGGATCAGGGTTCCGGTATTCCTCCTGCGTTCCGCGACAAGATTTTTCAGAAATTTTCCCAGGCCGACACGTCTGATACGCGCCAGAAAGGCGGCACTGGTTTGGGTTTGAGCATCTCGAAGGCGATCATCGAAAGAATGGGCGGACAGCTTGCGTTTGATGCGCAACGCAACACAGGCGCCATGTTTTATTTTGATGTGCCGGAATGGCGGGAAAGCGTGCCGGGTAGCGCTCCTCGGGTTTTGATCTGCGAAGATGATCCTGATGTGGCGGCATTTCTTGAGGTGATGCTGAAGGGCGGTGGTTTTGATGTCGATGTTGTACACGATGCGGCGCACGCCAAGCAGATGCTCAGCACGAATCGCTATGCCGCGATGACGTTGGATATCGGCTTGCCGGACCAGGATGGCGTAACGCTGATTTGTGAGCTGCGCGACCGGGAGGCGACCCGGACATTGCCTATCATAGTTGTATCCGCGCAGGTCGAGCAGGCCCACAAGGATCTGAATGGCGGCGGTTTTGCTGTGCTTGATTGGCTCAGCAAGCCGATTGATCAGACGCGGCTGCTAGGCGCATTAAAACAGGCTGTGGCAAATGACGGTAATCATAAGCCGCGTATTCTACACATTGAGGATGATCCTGATGTCCGGCAGGTAGTTTCTTCCATGGCGCAGGATATCGCTGATTTTGATTATGCCGGGGATCTGCGGCAAGCGGCTGCCAGGCTCAAACAGCAACGCTATGACTTGGTCATCCTTGATCTGGGGTTGCCCGATGGCTCGGGCTGGGATGTGCTGCCACTGCTCAATATGCTTAACCCTCAGCCTCCAGTGGTGATCTTTTCAGTGCAGAATGTTGCGTCTGAAGATGCGCGCAAGACAGCCGCCGCGCTGGTGAAGTCTCAAATTTCGAATCAGGAATTGATTGATACGTTGAACACGCTGATCAAGCAAAGTGTTCAGTGAGTTATCGACTTTCTAGCCAGGAGGGTGATTGGTTGGCTGGAGGGTTTGAGTAAGGGGATTTTGAGGACTATTTCGCCATGGAAACTCCGCTGATGCGCTGCTTCGGGGTACACTATTTGTGCAGAGATAACGGCAAGCGCCGTTGAATCGAGCCAAGGAAGCCGGGGAAATCCTGGATGTACACAAAAAAGCCGAAGAATTGTGTCATGCCTGAAAAAACCATTCACATCAGCATCGCCAGACAACACCTGCAATTGCACGAAGACGGCCAGGTGCTGTGCGACTTCCCCGTATCCACGGCGGCGAACGGTCCAGGCGAGCGCAGGGGCAGTAACTGCACGCCGCGCGGCTGGCATGTGATCCGCGCCAGGATTGGCGAGGGTTGTTCACCCAATACGGTTTTTGT
>CAMTYI010000192.1:0-7420 GCA_947085925.1 uncultured Gammaproteobacteria bacterium | reverse complement strand
TATGGGATCCGCCTCTCAGTCAGTGATTGAAAAGATACTCGACTTGGCGCGCTGGGCGCCGAGTGGCGACAACACACAGCCGTGGCGGTTTGAAGTCATAAATGATCACCAGCTCGTGGTTCACGGTTTCGATACACGCGACCATTGCGTTTATGACCTCGACGGCCACCCCAGCCAGATCGCTCTCGGGGCTTTGCTTGAGACTATTTCCATCGCGGCCACGGGTCACGGTCTAAGGGCGTCGATCCAACGCCGCGCGGATTTACCGGAAACCACGCCCACTTTCGATGTATCTTTTCAGCCCGACCCGCACATCGAACCGGATCCGCTAATTCCATTTATTACAAAGCGTAGCGTGCAGCGCCGCCCAATGCGCACCCGCCCCTTAACGCCGGAAGAAAAGCGGGCGCTTGAAGCGGTCGTGGGCGACGCTTTCCGGGTTCTGTGGCTGGAGGGATTTGGCAGTAAATGGCGCGCGGCGCGGCTGATGTTCGCCAACGCCAAGCTGCGCCTCACCATGCGCGAGGCCTACGAGGTACACCGCAGCGTTATCCAGTGGAATGCACGTTTCAGCGAAGACAAGGTGCCCGACCAGGCGATCGGGCTTGACCCCCTTACCACCCGGCTGATGGGCTGGGTGATGAAAAGCTGGAAGCGTGTCGAATTTTTTAACACCTTTTTGGCGGGTACCCTGGCGCCGCGTATTCAACTTGATTTGTTGCCCGGTATTGCCTGTGCCGCTCACTTCACCTTAATGGCCGAGCGTGAGCCGCAGAGCATCGATGACTATGTCGAGGCTGGACGGGTTCTGCAACGATTCTGGCTCACCGCAACCAGGCTGGGATTACAGTTGCAGCCGGAGATGACGCCGCTCATATTCTCCCGCTATGTGCGCAATGACCTGAAATTTACGGAAAACGATTCGATCAGGAATAAAGCGGCGCAACTGGCTGCGAACCTCAACGAGCTATTGAGTCCAAGCCCAGTTTCAAGGGCTACCTTCATGGGCAGAATTGGTGCCAGTCCCGTGGCGCAGGCGCGCTCTCTAAGACTCTCCGTTAAGCGACTCATGATGCGGGACTGATTAGGGGCCGTTAAAATGAGTAACCAGCGCTTTTCTGGTTAAGCCTCGATGTGCGTGAACGACAGCTTATTCCATATTCTATTTCAAAACGCCAATAATTATGTAGGACGCACCCTACGATTCTACTATTTGATTTAGAAATGGGGTTAGATATGAGCTTTACCCGCGATGCCTCAAAAACTGTAGCGCACCTCGGTGTAAACCCGGTCTCTATTGTCAAACTGCCCGAACATGCCAGTTGCCGGCCCTTCAAAAATATCGGCGCCCGTTGCAAGCCGCCAGTTGCCGTCCAGTTTCCAGGTGAGTTTGAATTGGGCAAACCAATCGTAGCGGTTCAGGCTCCTGACCAGCAGCATTTTGGGTTCAAGCTTGGGATGAAGAGCCTGAGTACTAAGCAGCAGCGATATTCCGCTTTCGGTTTTGCCAGACATGATGCTTATATCGTGATTGGGAAGCCAGCGCTGAAAGAGCTGCACATTGAAGCGGGTTTCCTGCGGGAAGCTCCATTCCAGCCCAACGATGTAATCCAGCATGTTCTGCTTGACCAAACCATCCGCATCGGCTGGGTTGAAAGTACCGAATAGTTTGTCCTTGGTGTAGACAGCCTCGGCCTTAAGTACCATCGGTCCCAGATCCTTGCCCAGTGTGGCGCCTATCTGATGGATGCGCTTGTGGATAGGCTGATAGGTGATGGTGGGGATGGGCAGTAGCTCAATTTGGCGCGAGAAGGCCGCTGATGCGTCGTTGGAGGTATAGTAGAAACTCGACACATCCCAGCCGCCCTTGATGTAGGACGCACGCGTACCGTAAGCCATATCAGCCAGGCCAACGGGTCGTTTCTCCGGTGCAATGTGCGTTTGAAAGCCGGGAATGGCAGGCGGATTGAGCGGGTAGAACTCAGCTCCGGGCTTGCCGATATTATTGTAGGTCATGTAAGGGAGCCACACTCCTTCAAGGTGAAAATCCCCCTTGAAATATTCGGCCCGTGCCGCCCATTGTGGGATGCGAATAATGTCGAAGTCCGGTAACACAAGCTGGCGCAGATCCTTGGCCGACACCACATCGGCATAAAACAGCCCTACCATTTCGCCCCAGATGATATGTTGCCGACCCAAACGGAAATCCCAATTGCCAGCATTGAAATCTGCATAGGCCTCACGGACCATGGCCTCGAAACGCTGGTCTTTGCGCACCGCTTCGGGGTAGTAGTCGGTGAGGTCGTAGATCGGGTCATAATTGACGCGCCCGCCCAGCTTCCACGCCACCCCGCCTGCCGTGCGGCCTTGAGTAGCAAGGTCGAGGGTATTATTGAATCTGGACCAATGATTGCTGTCGGCATACGCCAGATCATTTTGATAAAACCCGCTCAGACGCAGCTCCGGGGGAGGCGGACGCAGCCTCTGAGTTGAGAGAAGAAATCGCTCTCTCCCTCTAATATCGTGCAACGGCAGCGGCGCACGCACTTCGGGCAACGGCAGCCGCACACGCTCTCCTGCCTCGGGAAGAGACAGTGGCTTGCGTTCTTCCTCGGCAAAGGCCGACTTTGGCAATCCCTCGTTCCCACACAAAAAAAGTGCAACGGTGGTAGCCAAGAAGAGGCTGGTTTTACGCCAACAAAAACTCGTGTGTAGGTGGTTCATTATCAACGCGCGCGATTGAGGCTGTCCTGGATAAAGCCGACATCCGCCAGGCCAGCATGGAAATTATGGGTATTCCATTCAAGCAGCATGCTCTTGCCAGTCTGGTAATTAATCATGAACATTTCATGCGGATCTCTCTATACGATTATCTGACCATCGGCCAGTTTAATCACCCGGTCGGCCATCTCCATGACCCTTGCATCGTGGGTGGAGAAAATGAAGGTCGTGCCTTCTTCCTGATTGAGGTCTTTCATCAGCTTGAGAATGCCTTCGCCGGTCTTGTGATCAAGGTTAGCGGTCGGTTCGTCCGCCAGCACAATGCTTGGACGGGTGGCGAGGGCGCGCGCAATCGCCACCCGCTGGCGCTGACCACCACTTAATTCATTGGGGCGATGGTGCGCATAGCGTTCCAGGCCAACTACATTCAGATAATGCTGCACGCGCTCCTGCCGCGCTTTTTTGTCCACATCACGCTGTTGCAACAAGGGGTATTCGACATTTTCCCAGGCCGACAATACTGGCAGTAAATTGAAGGTCTGGAAGACAAAGCCCAGCGTGTTTAATCGCAAATCGGCCAGTTCATCGGGCGTTTTGCCGCTTATATCCTGCCCTTCGATCAGGATACGTCCCGAGGTCGGGGTGTCAATACAGCCTATCAGGTTGAGCAGGGTCGACTTACCGCTCCCCGACGGCCCTGCCAGCGCCATGAATTCGCCTTTTTTGATCGTAAGCGAGACATCAAGCAATGCCGTAACGGTTTGTTTTCCGAGTGCATATTCCTTGCTGACCGCTTGAGCCTCGACTATCGCCGCCGCAGATTCATCCTTCATTGGCAACAAACTCCAGTTGAATACAGTGAATGGTGAGCTTGTCACCACTTTTAATTTGGGTGCTTTGTATTTTTTCTCTGTTCAGAAAAACACAGAATTATGTTTTTTGCCGAACGTGCATACAACCCTATTTAAGTTCATTATATTGTATCCGATAACCTTGCAATATCCGACAACCTTGGTTTACTCAGATTGGATCAACAGGACACCACTTATGGCTATGACCCCACCCTACACTCTATCGACAAGTGGCACGTTTTGGTTTAGCTGTCATGACGATAGCGCCGCCACAGATCATACGCGCCACAATCACGTTAAGCGCTATCGGCCGACGCCTTTCTGGACAATACTCGCCGTTGCGCTACTGTTATCGATTTGCAGGCCGACACTGGCTGCCGACAGCCCAAGTGCAGACCCCGTCGCGCGTGAAATACTGGCGCGTGCAGACCGTATCCGTTTCCCTGCTGAGGGCTTTCAGGTTGACGTGACCATCACGACAACCGAACCCGGCACCGATGCAGACGTGCGCGCTTACCGGATACTCTCCAAAGGCAACACCCAGACACTGGTGCAGACAACAGCACCGGCGGTTGACCGCGATCAGGTTCTGTTGATGCGGGATCGCGACCTGTGGACTTTCATGCCCACCCTGTCACAGCCGATTCGTTTACCGCTCTCGCAGAAATTGACTGGCCAGGTTGCGAATGGCGACCTGGCACGCGCCAATTTCGTGGGTGATTACGAACCCAAACTCCTGCGCACAGAGAAAATTGACGGCGTGCCCCACCACGTTATACAACTGGATGCCGTTGATAACGCGGTCACTTATCACCAGGTGCTCTACTGGGTAAATGAAAAAAACAGTCGGCCTTATAAAGCCGAGTTCTATGCGCTCTCGGGCCGTCTGCTGAAAACGGGCCACTACCAGGAGTTTCGTGCCATGGGTGGGGAAACACGGCCGACCCGGCTGGTGATAGAAGATGGCCTGCGTTCCGGCCGTCGCTCGGTACTCGAATACCGCGACATGTCCATACGCGATATGCCGGACAAAATGTTCACCAAGGATTACTTGAAAAAACTTGGCAACTGACATGTAGGGGCCGTTCCCACCACTATAAATTTTGAACGACGGCTTAGTCGGCGCGGGCGCGACACATAGCCCGGTTCAAATATTGTGGCGTAGCGCGTCCACCACTGGCAGGCGTGACGCGCGACGTGCCGGCAGCACGGCAGCCATCACCGCCGCCAGCGATCCGGTCAGGGCGGCGATCACAAGCACCCACGGCACCAGTAAAATTGAAGCCGTGTAGCCGGCATTCGAACCGGGCGGAGGCGGCATGGAAATGCCAATGCCCGATATCATGACTGCAAGCACGACCCCTGCGACCATGCCGATCAGGCTGCCAAGCAACCCCAGCAGGGCGTTTTCGAGCAACACAAGCTTGAACACCTGGCGTCGGCGCAGCCCCAGCGCGAGCAACGTTCCGAACTCACCAGTGCGTTCGTAGACCACCATGTTGATGGTGCTGGCCACGCTCAAAACCAGCATGACGAGAATGATGGCCTGCAGCGCCCCGAACTGGCGCCGGTACAATGCCTCGGTCTTTTGATAAAAATCGGCCAGTTCATGCCAGGGCTTCACGGCATAACCGAGCGGCGCCAGCCTGGCTTTGATGATTGCCGTCACTGCGCTGGTTGCAGCAGTGTCATCCAGCAACACAACAACGCTATGTACCGACTGGGTAAACAGCAACTCCTGGGCGGCTGGCAACGAAATACGCACTGCCCGATCATCATAGTCCTTGGAGAAGGTGCGGAACACGCCTACGACTTCATACTCAAGCGTGTTCAGCGCACCTTCCTGCGTATTCACCATCAAGGTCACGAAGCTGCCGGGGCGCAGGTTCAGCGCAGCGGCGACACCTTCCCCAATCACCGCACCGAAGGCGTCCCCGTCCCGTAGCGCGCGACCGGCCACCATGGTCGTGGCGGTTCCAAGCCGCGCTTCCTTGCCCGGCTCAATGCCTTCGCCGATGATGGGCAAATCGGCGCGGCCGTTATTCGCCAACCCGGAAAAATTCACGCGGGTCATTACCGCCTGCACATGCGGAATGGCCTGTACTGCGTCCACCACATCCTTCGGCTGCGCGATAACATAACGCGATGGTTCACGCCGGCCATACTCGATATAGCCGCTCCGTAAAATCTGCACATGCCCGATACGCGAATGGATGGTCGCTTCGCGCAACTGCACAAACACATCCTCGACAAAACCGCCGCTGATGATGATGGAAACCACTCCAGTGATGATTGCCGCCAGCGTCAGTGCGGTGCGCAGACGATTGCGGAAGATATTGCGAAAGGCGAGCTTGAACATGTGGCTTCCGCAATCCTCAGATATTGTGACGCAAGGCATTTATGATTTGCAGGCGCGAGGCTTTCCATGCCGGATACAAACCCGCCAGCGCAGTGGTGATGAACGCGATCAAAAACGCATTCGTCACCACGCTCAATGTGACCCGGATTTCGCCTGTATAACCCTCCGTCATCCCGGGGGGCGGCGGCATGGGGATGCCGATCGCAGAAATCAATTCGGCCAGCCCGTACCCGACGCCCAGACCCAGAGATGCGCCGACCAACCCGAGCAAAAATCCCTCAATGGCGAACTGTTGCAGGATTTTTTTGCGCTTGAACCCGATGGCCAGTAGCGTCCCGATTTCGCCAGTGCGCTCGAGCACATTCATCACCAGCATGTTGGAAATACTAAGCACGATAATGCAACCAATGATCAGCCGCAGCACGTTCATCTGTTGAGAAAACAGCGCCACCGTCTTGTTGTAGAAATCTGCTTGTTGGTACCAGGGTACAAACTCCAGCTTGTTCGCCGACGCGGAGAAGCGATTACGGAACTGTTCCAGAAAATGATCCGTGCGCTCGGTTTGTTCCAGCAGAATCAGCCATACATGGGCACCATTAACACGCAGCAGCGTCTGGGCCAGGCCGATGGGTAGACGCAGGGCGGCATCGTCGTAGGCCTGATTGGTGCTAATAAACACCCCGGCGACTTTCGCCTCCACGGCGTTGATGCCGCCACCCGAAGTGGTTACCAGCAGCGCCACTGTGTCGCCAACACCCACACCGAGACTGCGGGCCAAACCACGCCCCAACACTACCTCTTTGGCAGTCAAGCTGGACAGATCGTGACCATCCACTATACGAAGCGCCTTGCTCAACTGCGCCTCCTTATGCGGGTCGACGCCATCCGCCACAAACGATACAGTCGTCTCGTCGTGGCTAATGAGTCCGGTTACCGCCAGTCGCGGCGCCACCACCTTGATACCGGGCGTGGACTCGATCTCGCTGCGCTGCGGCAAGCGCTCCGATAATATGAAAGCGTAAGGGTTGGCCGCGCCCGCGTTGAGGTATCCCGGGCGCATAACCTGAATGTGGCCTAATTGGGATTGAATGGTGCCTTCGCGCATAGCCCAGAAAATCCACTGGCTGAAACCATCGGCGAGCATCAGCGCGATGACACCGACAGCCACCGTAAACAAGGCCGCCAGCGCCCGCCGTCGATTGCGTGCAAGGTTGCGCGCGGCGATCAGCAGGTTAGTCATGGCATTTCAAATACGGCGGGATTTTCAATTGAACACAATCCCGTGCTTATCGGGTTGTCACACCCACCCACTAGGGGTAGTATGTTGAGTATCTGCGCCAACGTGGAGCAATCATGGTTATCGACGTACTTGAGCGAGAAGACCTTCCGTTCCCTCACTCGCTTCCGGAGTTTCAGCGCCTGTTTCCAGACGAAGCTGCGTGCGCAGAGTATCTTGAGCGTACCAGATGGAGAGATGGCTTCGTCTGCC
>CAMTYI010000191.1:0-6493 GCA_947085925.1 uncultured Gammaproteobacteria bacterium | reverse complement strand
CTGGGGCCGACGCCGCCATCCGGCTCCGGCAGAGGGGACAAGTTGAGCCGTAAATTACCGTCATTGATGCGGGCGCTGCCCGGTTGGTACGCAAATC
This sequence comes from uncultured Gammaproteobacteria bacterium, assembly GCA_947085925.1. GTDB lineage: Bacteria > Pseudomonadota > Gammaproteobacteria > Ga007554 > LNEJ01. Next base: position 6,396 of record CAMTYI010000191.1, on the reverse strand, counting down.
CGGCGGGCAAGGTATCCGTTACCAGAATTCGCCCCAGCAACTGGCCGGAGGTATTCTTGACCCTGATCGTGTAATCCATGAATTCACCGATCTCGACAGTGGTACGCGCTGAAGTTTTTTCGATGAACAGGCCAGCATGGGGGCTGGCGTCGACCGGGATGTCGATCTGCACCGGGCCGGTCGCCAGGCTGACGGGGAAGTTGCCTCCATACGAGCCGGAGGGGTCGATCACTCGATCCGGCGGCAAGAGCGCGACCGCCAGGGTGGCAGGGAAACTGAATCCGCCGGGAGGTGTCACCACCAGCTTGTAAGTGCTGGGGAAAACGGTGGGAAATTCATAACGCCCATTGGCGTCGGTGACCACAGTGCTAGGTGCGGTAGTCACGCCGTCTGCCTTGAACACCTTGGCTGGCCTGCCGGGCTTGCCGCCGTTGCCTTCACCCGTCACGTCGATCAATGTGACGGTGGCGCCGGGGATTACGGCATTGGTTTTGCTGTCGAAAACCACGCCATAGGGGTCGATCAACAGCTCTACCTGCGTCTGGGTTTGCCCGCAACCTTGCAGGACAGATGTCAGCTTGTCGTCTTTCTTCGACGTCAGCACACCGTCGCCAGAGGCGGCGGGATTGACCGTGCCATCGCTCGTCTTGACGTTCGGCACGATGTGAAACTGGCCGGTATTAACGCCAGTTTCGGTGGCCAGGAAGCTTTCCACATCGCCAGTGATAGCTGAAGTAATGATGATGCGTTTGGTCTCGATCTGCAGCGGGTCGCTATTGCACTGTGCTGCATCTGCTCCGATGTACAGAGTCTGCCCCAGTGAGGCGACGCGAATCGTATTGGTGTAGGCGGCATCTCTGTAATAGCGAATCACGGGGGAGGCGTTCGGTACTGCCAGTTGCACGGCGTTGGAGTTGACGGATTCAGGCGTGGTGCTCACCCCATTATTGAAAATAACCCGTGCGACATTCTGGATTGTGCCGCTGGCATTGGTGTTGACCTTGACACTGAACGTGCGCATGTAAGACTGCCCAGGGCCGATCAAGGCATAACCAAAGGCCACGGCATCAACCCGTTTTAAATCGGCAGGTGGCGTGGTGCGATAGGTGTGCTCAGGCGCGCCCAGATCGTGATACAGGCCAATCGCGCCGCCACCTGAGGTCAGGCTGACGAACGTGGTGTTGGCCGGCACGACATCCCGCACGATAATAAACACGCTTGCAGTGTCGTCGACAATTACGGGTATGCCTGTTGCAGCCTTGTTGCCTGTGTTGCTTGCCGTGAGGCTGAAGGTCACCGTGTCGCCAGGCCTGGCATCATGTTCCGATGCCGCCTTGGCAAGCTGGAACATTGCGCCATCGGCAACCGTAGTGGTGTCGGTGTTGACGGCGCTCGTGTTCTGTAGCGAAGTGACCGCTGTAAGGCGCACCCCGGCGATGGTCCCCGCAGGCACAGTGCTGGGAACAACGCCCCAGATCACGACATCCAGTGTTTTACCCGGAGCAAGCGTTACGGTGGCGCCATTGGCAATGGGTACTTCAACGGTATCGGCAACACCATTTCCGTTGTCATCCCTGACCATTGTGAGGCTTGTCAGATCAAAACCGTCGCTGGCCAAATTGGCGTAACTCAGCGTGTAGGCGCTGGGTACGTTGCCGGTGTTGGTGAGACGATGCGGCAACACTGCCATGCCGCCCGCCGGGCGTAAAATGTCCTGGTTGAGGCTCAGTGTCAACGCTTCAAGCGGCTGAACTTGTACACGCACCGTATTGGAATAAAGAGTGGAATTGTAGCCATGATCGGTATCGAAATACGTTACAGTGGCCCGGTTGTCGATATAACTTCCTGCCAGCGGCGCAACCGCCGATGCCAGCGCGGGCGCGAGACACGCCAGCGCCAGCAACAGTTGCCATGCGAGTTTAACTAATTTCGATCTGATGCCAATCATGGATTTTCGGTTATCTCTTTCAATTAATCCCAACATCAGTTCCTTTTTAGTGCGTCCTCAATGACAGAAGACGCACTAAAAAAGAGGGGGAAATTCATCCCCCCTCAATGGCTTTTCCTTAAAGCGGATTAATCCTCACGCCGAAGTTGATGACGGCTGAAGCACTCGGTGTCAGCGTGCCTACCGCCGCGCTGACGGTGCCGACTGCGCCACCTGCAGGAGCGGTGATGCTGCCCTGGCTGGTGGTGGCTGGGCCTGCGGCGTTATAGGTGGTGTGAGCAGGTGTGGCATCGCTCACCACCACATTCAGCACGCTTGCGGAACCGTTGTTGGTCACGGTTACGCGGTAGCGGATGCACGCATTGGGAATCGCGCCGCTGCTGATGTTGCTGGTGCTGAAGGCGGTGTCTGCCGTGCCGTCGCAGAGCGCATCCAGCGCCTGCTCTTTCACCAACACCAGGTTGCCCGAGATCACCGTGGTGGCATCGGTAACGATCACGGCTACGGGAGCCGCTGAACCGTTGATCGTGCCGCTGGTGGTTGCTGTCAACGTGGTGGTGTTTAGCACGCCCAGTGCCGCGCCGGACACGGCACTCACCTTCACCAACAGGTTCACGGTCTGGCCTGCGGCAATCGCACCCAGTTGAGCTGCCGTGTTGATGACCTGATCGCCTGCGTCGATGGTGTTGCTGTTGTTGGTGTCCAGATACACGATGGATGAGAACGTGCCCTGGGTTTCCAGCAAGCTCAGCGCAACCGTGCTCAGCCCAGCGTTTTCAGCCACGTTGCCGGCATTGGTCAGCGCATGGGCATAGACCACGGAACCACCGGGAAACACCTGGCCGGTATTGCTCGGAATCAACTGCACGCTACGAAGGGTGTTGATCACCACTGCGTCATGCTTGCGGTCGATAGCGCCGGAGGAGGGTGACAGCACGCGGAAGTAAACGGACTGACCGGGGGCAGGAAGCGCTGCCTGACCAGCCGGAATCGTTACATCCGCATACACCAGCTTGTTGCCAAGACCAGCAACCACGCCCGTGTTGGTAATCACGGTTTCAGACGCATCACGGAACACCACTGTCCAGCCGGAAGGCATGGTCAATGTGCTGAAGGCGGAGTCCGTGCTGGCCGCGAGGTCAAAGGTGTCGCCCACAGCGCTTTTGTTGTTCACATACAGCGTGAAGCGTGTGGTGGAAGCGGGGTTGGTGCTGTTGGTCGTCACCGCAGATCCTTCAGGACCTGCACCGTTACCCGGAGCCGCAACGCCCGAGCTGTTATTGGTCAAATCGACCGTATTGGCGATGATGGTGGTCAGTGTGTCCGTTGCCGTCGCCGACTTGGTCGGATCAAGCTTGGACGTTGCGGTTTTGCTCACTGAGAACGGGCCACCTGTGGCGCCTGCAGGCAGTGTCACTTTCAACACCACGTTGTAGGTGGCACTGACAGCGACGGATCCGGTATCGGGAATGCCGTTACCGTTGGTGTCGATCATCGGTGTCACACCGTCGGACTTGTACAGCGTGTAGCTGGCGCCCGCCGGGAAAGAGCCTGCGCCTACCGTGATGTCGAAGGAATCCACACCGTTGCCGGTGTTGGTCAGCACGTTGGTGTAGGTGACGGTAGAACCCTGCACCGCACTGGCCACCGTTTGGCCGAGCATGGCAACGGACACGGTCTGGTTGACGTTAAAGGTGAAGGTGTTGGTGTTCACCGGACCAACCGTTCCAGCACCGTCGTTGTAGACATACTGTGCGGTGTTGTTCAACGGTCCTGTCGGCAATCCTGCGTTGACATTCACCTGGAAGGTCAAAATTCCGGATTGGCCTGCCGCCACGCTGTTGATGACAGCCGTTACCTGACCGGCGGCTGTTACGCCGAAGTCATAAATCACCGTTGGGCTGGTGCCCTGGGTATCGGCTGCGCTGGCATCGGTCAACACGGTCGCGCCAGTGGCGCTCCAACGGCCCGAATTCGCCACATAGGTCATCCCGGCAGGCAGCGCATCTCTCAAGGTGACGCTGGTTGCCGGGGTGTTGCCTGTGTTGCTGTAGGTCAATGTTACGGTGTAAGGGCCACTACCGGCGTTACCCGATACAGCACTCATCGACTTGGTAACATTCATCACTGCATTGGCGGTGATCGTTGTGGTTTCGGTAACTGTTGCAGTCACCGTGCCTGTGAACGAGCTGGTAGAGGTGATCACCAAAGCATTGGTGTTGCCCGATACTGCGGTGGTCGGCACATTGCCTACCGCGACAAAACGGAACACCTCACCCGCAGCCAGATTGCCTGTGCTGGTGATGGGAGTCGTGTTGTCGGCAGCGCCATCGCCATTGGCGTCTGCATAGAACGTCACCGAACCGAAGGAGAATGTGCCGCTATTGCTGTAGCTCAGGTTATAGCTGTCCGTACCGTTACCCGTATTGGTCAGCGTTAATGGGTAGGTAACCTGGCTGCCTGCCGTGACCGTTTTGCTCAGTGGCTGGGTTAAGGTCAAGCTGGCGACCTGTTGCACCACCGCAGTGACGACATTTGACGTCACCGTGCGTGTAACGTTGGAAGCATCTGTATAAGTGGCGGACGCCTGATTGCCGATGGCCGTCCCCGCAAGCGGCGCAGCAGCCTGCGCGTTAAGTGCGGGGAAAAACGCAAAGATGCAGATCAGAACTGTCGCCAACATACGTCCGAAAGCAGAGCGGATGCCCCACCAGGACGTTGAGTGCGCAGTTAAGTACATGGAATTTCTCCTGTGCGATTAAAAAAACAAAAGTGATTTACAGGGGGTTGTGCAGCAAGCGTCATCTCATTGCCCCACCCCCTTTGATGCGACGGAAATGTTTGCTGCCGAGCCGTTGCTTACCTGCATGCGGGCGCTGACAGTCGTATTACTGCGGGGGGCGAGATCGCCGAGTTTCCATTGCAGATAGCGGTATTCGCTGTAGGGGACGGCGCGCTCTTCGACCTTGCCGTCGGCCAGCCGTACCTGCCGCTTCAATGGCACGGCGGCGTAGCTCTTGCCGTCCAGGCTCGCGTTGTGCGGCATTGCTTTGCCGGGTATAAATTGCAGCCCTTGCGGCACCGGCAGCGTCGCCAGCAGATCCTTGGCGGCGTTGTTGCCGTTGTTGCGATAAACCGCCCGGTACTCCAGCGTGTCACCCGGCTTGGCCTGCTCCGCTGATTGCAAGGATTCCTTGCCATCGGCTTGCATCACCACCTTGGAGGCAGACAAGTTAGCTTCCACTTGACCACTGGGCGCTGCCTGAGACACGCCCCAGAAACCCATCATTGAAGCAGCCAGAACACTCACTGCCAGAATCGAGACATTTGCTTGCATAGCCTTACCTCCTGCTTGAATCGAAAAATGAAATTGCATAATCATGCAGGGATAAGATCGGCCAATTTATAGAGTTAAGTAACTGTTTTTTATAAACATATATAAAACGATGGCGAAACATGCTGACGCTATTGATGCGTGTTTTGAAAAGGGATCAAGCAGGTGAAAAGGGGATCAAAAAGAAGGTGCAATGCCTGAAGAAATTGGCAAAGTTATCGCGCGGATAAAGCAGCGCTAGAACTTTGTGTCCGATGTGCAGACACATCAGTGGATGGGGTAAAATGGCTAACGGTGAACCTGTCAAACCACGCGCCGGACACAGAAAGATAGAGGTAAGATAAAAGATGTTAGGGAAAGGTAAGCAACCTAGCTGCTTTGTATAAGCTGATGAATATGTTGTAAAATAGCGGGCTCCACCCCTTTCCTGAAGCGTTTAGGCTGCCGACAACCCGTGTTACTATAGCCACGCAAAAATGACTCAACAGGAAGCGCATCATGAATATAGGATTAGTTGAAGACGACTATGATCAGGCAGAGTTCACCAAGCTACTGCTCAATTACTCCGGTCACGAATGCCAGCACTTTGGCAACGCCCGTGATTTCATGGCGGCCGAAAATGCCAAGCATTTCGAGTTACTGATTCTGGATTGGGTGTTGCCTGACCTTAGCGGCATGGAGATCGTAGACTGGGTGCGCAACACCCAGCGCTGGACCATGCCGATCATGATGGTCACCAGCCAGCGCCGCGAAGAAGACACCGTTGCGGCGCTCAAGATGGGTGCGGATGACTACATGATCAAACCGTTGCGCCAGTTCGAATTCCTGGCCCGCATTGATGCGTTGACTCGGCGCAGCCGCGACAGCAGCTCACCCAAAAAGAACGAAATTACGGTCGGCCCTTTCGTTATATGTGCCTCAGACCGCACGATCACCAAGGACGGCGCGCGCGTCGATCTTTCCCCCAAGGAGTTCGATTTGGCGTTGCTATTCTTCCGCAACCTGAATTCCACGCTTTCGCGTGTCAATCTACTCGACAGCATCTGGGGCTACAACACCCACGTCAATACCCGCACACTCGAAACACACGTCAGCCGATTGCGCAGCAAGCTCG
>CAMTYI010000190.1:0-11818 GCA_947085925.1 uncultured Gammaproteobacteria bacterium | reverse complement strand
CATGGGCAAAAAAATACTGGCGGAAGTAGTCGCCCTGTCTTTCCAGGAAATAGCGTAGCCGCCCGACCACAGGGAAGTTGCGTCGCACGGCATGTTCTTTCTGGAAAATATCCTGAATGAACATCACGAACAGGGCGAGCATCACGATGCCCGCCACCCAGCCCATGATAACCACGCCCCAGTTTACTACCCCAGTGACGCTCATAAAAAACGAGACCTCCGTTACGCTCTACACTACATAGTAGCGGCACAGTCCTGGGTTTTTTGATGTTATTCCCACATTGCGCACATCCCGCGCAGCACCATGTCTGTGAGGCTGATGATGCCAATCACCTTGCCATGTTCCACCACCGGCCCGCGGGAGAGGTGAAAGCGCTCAAAAAGCCGGGCGCAGTAGCGGATGTCCATGTCGGGGGAAACGGTGACCACCGGCTTGGACATCACCTCGTAAATGTTGATGCGCTCCGGCGCGCGGTCTCTGGCGAGTACATGGCGCGAAATATCGGAGAGCAGCACCATGCCGTATTCGTCATCTGCGTGACGTTTATCGACGATCAGCGCCTTGGTCTCTACATACTTCATCTTGAGCACAGCCTCTTTGACTGTGGTCATACCGTCCACCAGGTCAAATTCGTGCTTCATGACATCCCGCACCCGGATCAACTTGCGTTCGCTCATATCTCTTCCTCCACCACTCCGCTAAGTTTGCGCGCCTGATGGGATATGCCCACGGCATCCTCCACATCAATCTGAAAGGCAATGCCCGCGCCCGGCCTGCTGTCAAATTCACCCACCTGCGCAATCTTATCAAGAATCTTGCGGCTCAAATGCTCCTCTACCAGAAGCAGCAGCATATCGCGCTGGGTTTCCAGGGTCAGCCCGAGAAAGGTCTTGGTCTTTTGCAGCCCTTCACCGCGTGCGTGATTGATTACCGTTGCGCCAGTTGCCCCCGCCTGGCGCGCGGCATCCATGACCTTTTCGGTCTTGTCGTCTTCCACAAAAGCAATCAGCAACTTGAAGTGCATATATTTTCTCCTCTATTCCCCATCCTGTGTTTTTCGCCGTCCCGCCAGCCATTCACTTATCTGGGCATAACCCATCACCGTAATCAGCGGGCACAATACGGTCAGTGCGATCAGTCCGAAACCGTCCAGCAACGGGCTGCGTCCCGGCACGGCGCTCGCCAGTCCCAGACCCAGTGCGGTCACCAGCGGCACCGTTACCGTTGAGGTGGTTACACCCCCGGAATCATAGGCCAGGGGGATGATTGTGCGTGGTGCAAATGCGGTTTGTATCATCACGATCACATACCCGACGATGATGTAATAGTGCAGCGGCGTGCCGGTGACGATGCGGAACACGCCCAGCGTAATCCCCGTCGCCGCGCCTACCGCCACCGCCACACGCAAGCCCCACACACCCACCGCGCCACCCGACACCTCATGCGCCTTCATCGCCACCGCGATCAGCGCCGGTTCGGCCAGGGAGCAGGAAAAGCCGATGGCGGCAGCGAACAGGTAGACCCAGCGGTAGTCCCACCAATTCACACCTTGCGCCGCTTGCCCCGTCGCATGGATAAACGCCGGGTCGGTCAATTGCTGAGCCATAAGCCTGCCCAGTGGAAATAGCGCCTGATCCAGTCCTTCCAGAAACAACGCCAGACCCACCAGCACGTAGACAAATCCGATCAACACTTTTTTCAGGTTGGGGATGGATCGGCGTATCACCAGCCACTGGAAGCCGAACAGAATCGCCGCGATGGGCAGCACATCCCGCACGGTGTAGAGGATGACAGTCAACAGGTGCAACACGGCTTCCATTATCCTTAAAACCTCTTTTTGTCCACGAAACTCACGAAATAAAAAAACATGGATTGCTTCAGTAATTCACTGGATGGGTGGCAAGTAACACGCAATACGCATTTGAATGTTTTCGTGTTTTTTCGTGAATTTCGTGGATAACTGAGTTTTTAGGATTATTGAATTATCATCCCATAGATCATCACAAAAATCATCGGCGTGAGTGAGGCGAATGCAATCAGACCAAAGCCGTCCACCATGGGGTTGCGCCCCTTGATAGAGGATGCCAGACCCACCCCCAGCGCGGTAACCAGCGGCACCGTGATGGTGGAGGTGGTCACCCCGCCCGAATCATAGGCGATGCCAATGATCTGTGGCGGGGCGAACATCGTCATCACCATCACTCCCAGATAGCCGCCGATGATCAGATACTGCACCGGCCAGCCTTTGATAATGCGGAATACACCGAGCACCAGCGCCACCCCCACTGCCAGCGCCACCGTCAGGCGCAGCCCCAAGGCGTAGGCGGCGCGCGCTTCGTCATTTGCCGCAATTACGTTGCCTTCCGCCGCCACACGCGCCGCCTCGTTTGCCACTGCGATCAGTGCCGGTTCGGCTACCGTCGTACCGAAGCCCAGCGCAAAGGCGAACACCAGCAGCCACATCAGGCTGCCCTTGCGCGCGAAGGCATAGGCCATCGCCTCGCCGAGGGGAAACAGCCCCATTTCCAGCCCGCGCACGAACAGTGTCAGCCCCAACGCCACCAGTACGGCGCCCTCCAGCAGCCTGCCCAGGTTGGGGATGGGCTGCTGGACCACTGCCAATTGAAAAAAAGCGATTACCAGCACAATCGGCGCCAGGTCGCGGACGCTGTTCAGTAAGGAATGCAGAAAGATAGTTACTTGATTTTTCAAGGTAAGTGATTCCGGTTGTGCGCGCCGCATCAAGTGCCGCAGGGCTGGCGCACGGTGCGTTTGGCATAGCGTAACGTATCAAAATTACTAAAGTGTGGATATGAATCATCCGATATATTGCTTGAGGATGCTGATTAATGCCTCTTTAATGTATGCACAGTGTTGTATGGCTTGCAAATATCCGCGATTATAGGGATGATTAAATATTCTTAGGTGGGAAAACATCACTTAGCGGGACGACAGGGAAATCTTGGCTCTGTCCGGCCGTATTCGTGTGAGAGAAGAGCTATGCCAAAAACTATAAAATTGCCAGGCAGTTGCTTGTCGAACGTCCGACTGTGGGGTGCGCTCGTGCTCCTATCGGTTGCGGGCGGGGTGACCAACATGGCGCAAGCGGCAACGACATTGCTTGGTCCAGTGGATTCCAGTGCGGATGAAGCCGATGCGTTAGTTGGCGACGGGGTTTGCAAGGCGACAGGTGGGAATTATTGCACCTTGCGCGCCGCGATTCAGGAATCCAACGCCCTTTTTGCCAAGGGCATTACCGATATTACCATTACGGTCAACGCTGGCACTTACTTCCTTGGTCTGACGGGCGCCAAGGATGACGATGCTGCCGCCACCGGCGATCTCGACATCCTCGGCACCTGCCCGAGCGCTGACATTAACCTGCCCTGCCTGAAAATTGAAGGCAGTGGCAGAGGAAGCACCTTAATCGACGGTGGGGGAGTTGCCCGCGTCTTTCACTTTGTCGGCAAAAACACCGTAAAAATCACCGGGGTGACTATCCAAAATGGCAGTGTGACCGATGATAACGGCGGCGGCATCAAAAATTCCAACGGCTGGGTGACGCTGGAGAATTGCGAAATCATCAATAATACGGTGAGCACGACAGGCGCCAGATACAGCGGCGGCGGTATCTACAGCGCGTTTGGCGGGCGCATGGTGATTAACCGTTGCACCATCAGCGGTAATAAGGTCAACAATACAGCAGGGATCAAAGCGGACGATTACATTTTCGGTGTTGGTGGAGGTGGCGGCGGCATCAGCAACGTTGGCGTGATGACGATTAGGTCGACCACTATCCAGGATAACCTTGGCAGGCCGTTAGGCGGCGGCATCATGAATGTCAGTGGGTTTGTGGGGGAAAGTGGCAAACTCACCATCATCAGCAGCACACTGCAAGGCAATAAAAATGCCAAGGATGACGGGAGCACCCCGAACGGGGTTGGCGGCGCGCTGAGCAATCAGGGCGGGCTGTTAAGTATCAATCAGTCCATTATCAGTGGCAATATTGCCCGTGAGGGCGGTGGTATTTTCAACACCAACGGCGCGGCCGTGCAGGGGACTATCAGCGGAAGCATGTCAATCATCTCCAGCCTTGTCGATGGCAACATTGGTAATGGCCTGTCCAATAAGGATGCGATGGAGGTCCGTTACACCACCATTAGCAATAACGTGGCCCAACCTTTTGAGGCGTGCGCAGATGGCTCTGGCGGCTGCACAAACGGTGCTGATGGTGGTGGTATCAACAGCTATGGCCCCGGCGAACTCATGGTGGAAAACAGCACCATCACTAGCAATACTGCCAGAAACGGCGGTGGTATCAATAACGGTCGTGCCATGACACTCACCAGCATCACCATCAGTGATAACACGGCCACAAATGTCGGTGGCGGCAAAGAAATTTTCATCAATATCCAGGATATCGCACGCAACCCTGGCAAGTTTAAAAGCGTGCTTTTGAGTAATATCATCGGCGGCAATGGTGCTGCCAGCGTCAATAATTGCAGTGGCGGCACCGTGGATAACTCAGGCAACACAACTGTCGATTCGTCTTACCCCGACACCATTACTTCCAAGGGTTACAATCTGGAAAATGGCAATAGTTGTGGCCTCGGGGCGGGTGATCTCAATGCCAATCCGAATCTTGGCGCGCTTGCCGATAATGGCGGCGGTACGCAGACGATTTTGCCCGGTGGCGTGTACCCCAAGAATTTTATGCCTGGCAGTCCTGCCATCGGTAACGGCGCCTGCCCCAGTCCGTCGCTCGATCAGCGTCAGTTTGGGCGGCCGGGGCCGGACAACAAGTGTGACATCGGTGCCGTGGAGTCTGATGGCGACCGGGCAGTCAACAAGGTTGATCTCGACGTGCAGAAAACCGCGAATGTGCCTACGGTTGTGCGGGATGGTCTGGTGATATATACCCTCACCGTGACCAATAACGGCCCCAATATTGCCGAAGGCGTTACTCTGAAAGACAGGCTGCCTGCGGGTGTGACCTACGCGGGATGGGCCAGGCCGGTTCCTGAAACGAATCCCCCGGGTGTTGGATGTGTGGCACCTACAGCCTCTGCCGATTTCACCTGCACACTTGCCAGTCTGGCACCCGGTGTGAGCTTTACTGTATATCTCACGGTGAAGGTGACGGATGGTAGCCTTATCCCCACTGATCCCAGTCAGGTTAGAACCATCGAAAACATGGCGTCAGTGAGTACTGCGTCACCAATCGATTATCTTCCCGGCAACAACGGTTCGCTGACCAGTTGTGTGCGTGGCGCCTGTGCGGTTACCCGGGTGTTGATGGGTGACGGCGTTACCAATTTTACGCCCAGCGGCGGCGGCGGGGTCTTCGGGCCGTGGGCGTTGCTGTTGCTGGGAGTGCCGGGGTTGTTCCTGATGCGTCGCCGAATGTAGGGTGCGCCGTACCCATGATCACCGTAATGCCCGTAAAGGGCACAATGAGGTGGCAATGAGGGCGCAATGCGCGCACCTCCTTCTCATCTTTACCCTACGCCGCCAACCTTGCCGCCGTCTCCGCCAGCCGTTTTCCGAGCGCACGGCACAGGCGCTTTTCCTCATCACTGATCGGCAGCTTGCTGTCCAGGCCCGCCACATGGCTGGCGCCGTAGGGCGTGCCGCCGCTGGTGGTGCTCAACAGGTCGGCTTCGCTGTAGGGCAGTCCCATCACGATCATGCCATGATGCAGGAGTGGCAGCATCATCGACAGCAACGTGCTTTCCTGCCCGCCGTGCAGGCTGGAAGTGGATGTGAATACCGCCGCCGGTTTGCCTATCAGTGCGCCCGACAGCCACAACGAGCTGGTGCCATCGAGAAAATACTTGAGCGCGGCGGCCATGTTGCCGAAGCGGGTGGGGCTGCCCAACGCCAGCCCCGCGCATTCGCGCAGGTCGTCCAGCGTCACATAGGGTGGCCCTTCGCCAGGAATGGTGTCTTCCGTTGTTTCACACACTGTTGACACCATGGGCACCGTGCGCAGTCGCGCCTGCATGCCGGGCACTTCCTCTACGCCGCGCGCGATGAATTGCGCCATCTGGGCTACCGCACCGTAACGGCTGTAATAAAGAACCAGTATATCAGCCATGGGTATTCCTTTGTCTGTGGGTTGTGATGGGGTTCATTCTAACCATAACCGCCCCTTTCTTGACACCCCTTGGGGCGGGTGATAGTTTCTTTAAAGCCAGATTGCCCATTAGCAATAGTGTCCACTCAAAGTAGGTTGGGTCAAGCGAAGCGGACCCAACATTGCACTAATTCACCTAATGAACGATCTGGGTTAAATGATTGAAGAGCCTGTATGCCGATGATTCCGAATTTTAAAAAGCCTCACATGTACCCCGCGTGCGTACTCAAACGGCTGGCATGGGCCTTTCTGGCAGGCGGGCTGGCCGTCAGTGGTGGTTGCGCCACCGCGCCCCCGACCCAGGAAATGAGCGATGCCCGTCAGGCGCTTGATGCAGCGCATCGGGCCGAGGCTACCCGGCATGCACCTGACGCACTGGAAGGAGCGGAAAATCTGCTCTCTCAGGCTAAGGATAAGCTGGGGGCGGGCGCATTCACACAAGCACAGAAAACAGCTTTGGCCGCCAAGCAGGAGGCGACCAAGGCGCGCGCCATGGCGTCGGCTATCAGTGCTGCCAAGGCGGCGCTAAGCGATGCGGCGGCAATGGATGCGCTGTCCCCCGAGGCGCAAGAGTTGTTGCTGCAGGCAGAGGCCGCCGCCAAGGTGGATGACGACAAAAATGCCGTCAGGCTTGCCGGTGAGGCTGCTCAGCAGGCGAAACAGGACATCAATCACGCTTATCTGGCCAAGGCCAAGGCAATGCTTTAAGAGGCAAAAACTTTTCAGGCTATTTCCGCCGGACAGCGCGCCGTTGTGGAGTCCGCAGAGTCGGCATACCGTAACAGGGAAGGCAAAAAGGCCCATGAATTGAGCAGCAATTTGTTGGGTGATCTGCGTGCTGCCCAGCCCATGCTGCCGGAGACGGCCTCGCCGCCGCCAACATTACCGCCGGAACATCCATTGCTATCCAGTTATACGGTGAAGCGTGGTGACAGTTTGTGGAAAATATCGGGCCGTGATGAGGTGTATGGTAATCCCCATCAATGGTCGTTGGTCTATCACGCAAACAGGAAGAAGATAAAAAATACCAATGTGATTCGTCCTGGTCAGGTGTTTGTCATCATCCGGAAGTAGCAGCGGCGAGCGCCATAGCTATTGGCCGCACATCGCTTCGTTTCGTTTGTACAGATGACAATGAACGACGGCTTACTGTGTTCCCCGTGCCTTTACCAAGATTACTTGGGAAGACACACTTCTTCGCTTGGGCATTTAAAGAACCACATCTGGTAGAAAGATACCACCCACTGAGCCGTGAATGAAAACGCCATTAGCGCACCGCTGGCGATGACGACATAGCCGAAGGGTTCAGACACCTTGGTCAGCCACCAGGACGTAATATCCATTACGATAGCCAGGAAAGGCAGCACGATAATCACTGACTTCATATGGGGTCGGCGCATATAGCTGTGACTGAAAATCAGGCCGAGAAACCCAAAGATGAAGGTTAATCCGAACAGGTGAACATGGGAGACACGCACTAGCGTGCCGATACTCATGCCGGTGTCGACCTGCGCCACGGACTTCACGTCCTCGTAGTTCATTAACGTGGGGAGGTGGGGGTTGGCGCCATTGTGGCACGCCTGACAGCGCGCCTTCAAAATGGGTTCAACCTGCTCCTTGAATACATCGGCCTTTTCACCCTCATGGACCCACGCGATGATGGTGGCCTTCTCCTCTGCGGGGAGCATGCCTGACATCGGTCCTTTCAGCGCGCTCTCGATCCGGCTGGATGATTTATCACCTCTGTAGGCGATGACGATATCTTTTACCGAGATGCCAGGCTTGCCGTCGAGCCCGGCGTGAACAACATAGATTTGGATCATCGCAAATATATAGCCGATGCCCAAAATAACCAGTATGCAGGTATACAACACCTTTAAGCTGGAGGGTAAGTCATCGAATTGCGGGTAAGAAAATTTGGTGTAACTGTTCATGTTGACCAACCTCTACAACGTCCTGTTACGAATATTACTCTTGCGGCGGCGTGACTCTTCGAGAGGGACATTATGTGGGCTGTATAAAAGGCTGCAACCACCGCTCATAAAGTGTGTCCGCAACCTCGTGTAGATCGCTGACGCGTGCCTCCAGGTTCTTCGTCATCTGTGCCGCGCTTTGCACACTTGCGGAAGGGGCGGCAAGCTCATCCGGGGAGCAGCGCGCCCATTCACGCACCATCTCTGGCGTCATTTCTACGTGGCATTGAAGAGCGAGGATATTGCCAATGACGAAAGCCTGGTTAGCGCAATACCGGCTTTGCAGAATGCGCGTTGCTCCGTCAGGGAGGGTGAAGGTTTCGCCGTGCCAGTGAAACATTTCCATCTCCTGGGGTAAATCACCCAGCCATTCGTGTGCCACGGTATTATCTACCCTCTGCGCCGCGTGCCAGCCGATCTCTTTCACGGGGTTCGCCGTTATCTTGCCACCCAGCGCCTTGCTGATGAGCTGGCCGCCCAAGCAATGGCCCAGCACCGGCATGTCTATCTCGGCGGCGCGGCGGATCAAGGCCAACTCGTCACCTATCCAAGGCAGCGGGTCGTTGACGCTCATGTTGCCGCCCATGAAGACCAGGCCGCTGGTGTCGTCCAGGCTATTGGGGATGGCATCGCCCTGGTCGATGCGGATGAGCTGGTAGGGGATATTGTGCTTATCCAATACCTCGGTGAGATAGCCGGGGCCTTCGTGCTCAAGGTGGCGGAAGATGTAGAGTGGTTTCATGTGATGAGCCCTTGATTTGTGTGTTTGGATGTTTTGGCAATATCTGAAGTTTCGCAGAGGTGTATTATCACCCAAAGTGATGTGGGATTGGGTCAGCGACCAGTATATTACTTTCATAAATGTAAACGGAGCGACTGATGATGGAGACCGCGATGATGTCTGATGAGTTGAGCAAGATACACGCCTATTGGCGCGCGGCCAATTATCTTTCAGTGGGGCAGATCTATTTGCTCGACAACCCGCTGTTGCAGGAACCCTTGAAGCTGGAGCATATCAAGCCAAGACTGCTCGGTCATTGGGGCACGACGCCGGGTCTTAATTTCATTTATGTTCATATGAATCGCGTGATCAAGGCCTATGACCTCAACGTCATCTATATCGCCGGCCCCGGCCACGGCGGCCCCGGGCTGGTGGCGAACACCTATCTGGAGGGTACCTACAGTGAGGTATACCCCAATATTCCGCAAAATGCGGAGGGGATGAAAAAACTGTTTAAGCAGTTCTCATTTCCGGGTGGCATTCCCAGCCATGTTGCCCCTGAGACGCCGGGTTCGATCCACGAGGGGGGAGAGCTGGGGTATGCACTGTCGCACGCTTATGGTGCAGCCTTCGATAATCCTGACCTTGTCGTTGCCTGTGTGGTGGGCGATGGTGAGGCGGAAACGGGGCCCTTGGCGACGGCGTGGCATTCTAACAAGTTTCTCAATCCGATCCGCGATGGAGCGGTGCTGCCCATCCTGCATCTGAACGGTTACAAGATCGCCAATCCCACTGTGCTGGCGCGCCTCTCTCATGAGGAGCTGGAGAGCCTGTTCACCGGCTATGGCTATAAACCTTATTTCGTCGAGGGCGCTGACCCGGACGTCATGCACCCGTTGATGGCGGTCACACTGGATAACGCCATTGCGGAGATCAAGGCGATCCAGCATGAAGCGCGCGCCACGGGCCGCGCGACGCGCCCGCGTTGGCCGATGATAATTTTGCGTTCACCCAAGGGATGGACGGGGCCGCAACAGGTTGATGGTTTGAAGATGGAAGGTTTTTGGCGCTCCCATCAAGTGCCTCTCGCGGATATGGCAAGCAAGCCTGAGCACATCGCGCTGCTCGATGCGTGGATGAAAAGCTATAAGCCGGAAGAGCTATTTGACGAACATGGAGCACTCAGAGCGGAGCTGGCCGAGCTTGCGCCCCTGGGCGTGCAGCGTATGGGGGCAAATCCTCACGCCAATGGCGGCATTCTGCTCAGGGATTTGAGCTTGCCGGATTTTCGTGAGTACGCGGTAGATGTGCCCCAGCCCGGTCAAGCATTGGCGGAGACCACGCGGGTCATGGGTCGATTCCTGCGCGATGTGATGAAACTCAACAGCGCGAGCCGCAATTTCCGTGTGATGGGTCCGGACGAGACGGCGTCGAACCGCCTTGATGCCCTGTTCGAGGTGACAGACCGCGCTTGGATGGCCGAGATCCTGCCTGAGGACGAGCACCTTTCTCCTGATGGACGAGTGATGGAAATCCTGAGCGAGCACACATGCCAGGGTTGGCTCGAAGGCTACTTGCTTACGGGGCGTCACGGGCTGTTTTCCTGTTACGAGGCGTTCATCCACATCATCGATTCAATGTTCAATCAACACGCCAAGTGGCTCAAGGTCACCAGCAAAGAAATCCCCTGGCGGCGTCCCATTGCCTCGCTCAACTACCTGTTGACCTCCCACGTCTGGCGCCAGGATCACAACGGTTTCTCTCATCAGGATCCGGGCTTCATTGACCATGTGGTAAACAAAAAGGCCGATGTGATCCGTGTTTATCTGCCGCCCGATGCCAATACGCTGCTTTATGTCACTGACAAAGTGTTGCGCAGCCGCAATCTCATCAATGTGATTGTGGCAGGTAAAAGCGAGCAACCCCAATGGCTGGATATGGACGAGGCGATCAAGCATTGCACCGCAGGCATTGGCATGTGGGAGTGGGCAAGCAGCGATCAGGATGGCGAGCCTGATGTAGTGATGGCTTGTGCAGGCGATGTGCCCACGCTTGAGACGCTGGCTGCGGTGGATCTGCTGTGCACGCATCTGCCGCAATTGAAAATTCGCGTTATTAACGTGGTGGACCTGATGACACTACAGCCGCAGGAAGAACATCCGCATGGCCTGTCAAACAGGGACTTCGACACCCTGTTTACCACAGACACGCCCATCATCTTCGCCTATCACGGCTATCCCTGGCTGATCCACCGCCTGACCTACCGCCGCACCAACCATAAAAACCTTCATGTGCGGGGATACAAGGAGGAGGGCACCACGACCACGCCTTTCGATATGGCAGTACGCAACGACCTGGACCGTTTCCACCTGGTTGCCGATGTGATAGACCGCGTGCCCACGCTCGGCTATACCGCCGCCCATCTGAAGCAGTTCATCCGCGACAAGTTGATCGAACACAAGCAGTACATCACCACCTACGGGCAAGATATGCCGGAAATTCGGGATTGGAAGTGGCCTCGTTAGATCAACACATACGCCTATGGTGATTCCACTGGGTTTCAATCCGCACCCGGCGCGGAGGCCGGGTGCTGTTCGCATGTCCTTTGGGATGATATCAAGAATCTTAAGTTTCAATCCTCACCCGGCGCGAAGGCCGGGTGCTGTCAATCTCCAATTCGATTGCTGTTGCATCCGCCTTGTTTCAATCCTCACCCGGCGCGAAGGCCGGGTGCTGTTGGGCGAGAACTTACTAAACTGCGCAGGATCGCCTGTTTCAATCCTCACCCGGCGCGAAGGCCGGGTGCTGTGCGCCACCGCAATCGCAAGCAAGGCCAGCAAAGGGGCGTTTCAATCCTCTCCCGGCGCGAAGGCCGGGTGCTGTCTCTTCTAGGCTTGAATCTTCCAGCGAGTTCATGTTTCAATCCTCACCCGGCGCGAAGGCCGGGTGCTGTTCTGCCCCCGCTACGTCAGCAGCAGTGTTCGGCT
>CAMTYI010000189.1:0-7498 GCA_947085925.1 uncultured Gammaproteobacteria bacterium | reverse complement strand
GTGCCGTCACAACACTGGCGCGACGACCCAAATCCGGGCATCGGCGTCCGTCATCACCCAAAAACATCTCCTCACTTCACACGGTGACGGAGAAAATAGAATTCGTTCAGCATCGCTCGGCGGGTTTATGAAACATCCGGGTTAGAAGCTCCTTGAAAAAATCGCCAGAAATGACAGGTTTTTATACGTTTATTACCTACCCTAATGTTGGGAGCCCTGGAATGCTGGGTGAATCTCATAGACAGCAAGGGGCTTGGTGAAGTAGAATTCGGCTGATTAATCATGGTAATTTTTGCAGCGGCGGGAGGGGTTTCAGCCTGGTCTCCTGTCGCTTCGCGCGTCTGATGTGGAGGTAGTTTTGCGGCATCAAGCCCTGTTAGCCCTGGAAGATGGGAGCCTCTTTTGGGGGGAGTCTATCGGTATTGAGGGGCAGTCGACGGGGGAGGTGGTATTCAATACCGCTATCACCGGCTATCAGGAAATTCTCACCGACCCTTCTTATTGTAAACAGATTGTTACTCTTACTTACCCGCACATAGGCAACACCGGCGCCAACAGTGAGGATGAAGAGTCCTCGAAAGTGATGGCCAGTGGCTTGGTGATACGCGATTTGCCGCTGCAGGCGAGCAGTTGGCGTTCTCGAGAGACTCTGGACGCCTACCTGCGCAGGCAGCAGGTGGTTGGCATTGCGGGCATCGACACCCGGCGTTTGACGCGGTTACTGCGCGAAAAAGGCGCTCTGAGCGGCTGCATCATGGCGGGGGATACCGACGAGGCAGCAGCGTTCGACGCCGCGTGCGCTTTCCCGGGATTGAACGGCCTGGATTTGGCCAAGGTGGTCACTACCGAGGCGCCTTATCGCTGGGAGCGTGGAAGCTGGACGCTCGGCGGTGCATCCGTTATTCCTGAAGCGCGCTTCCATGTGGTGGCCTACGATTATGGCGTCAAGCACAACATATTGCGCATGCTTGTGGATCGCGGATGTCGCGTCACGGTGGTTCCGGCACAGACCCCGGCGTTTGAAGTGCTGGTCATGAAGCCGGACGGTGTGTTTCTCTCCAACGGGCCGGGCGATCCGGCGCCGTGCGATTATGCCATCGCCGCGATTCAAGTGATTGTCGAAACAGGTATGCCGGTATTTGGTATTTGTCTCGGCCATCAACTATTGGCCCTGGCCTGCGGCGCAAAAACCCTGAAAATGAAATTTGGCCACCATGGCGCTAATCACCCGGTGCAGGATCTGGCTACCGGGCGGGTGATGATCACCAGCCAGAATCACGGTTTTGCAGTGGACGACGCCAGCCTGCCTCCCACGTTGCGTGCGACGCACCGCTCGCTGTTCGATGGATCGCTGCAGGGCATCCATCATGCCGACAGGCCCGTCTTCAGCTTTCAAGGGCACCCCGAGGCAAGCCCTGGCCCGCACGATGCCGCGTCGCTGTTCGACCACTTTATTGATCTCATGAGAGGTAGCAAGTGATAGGTTGCGCATGGCAAGTCGCAGCTAAAAAACCCATGGTTTTTTCCGTGCCGCTTGCCGCTCGCACCTGTAACTGATTTTTTATGCCAAAACGCACTGACATCAAGACCATTTTAATCATCGGCGCCGGACCTATCGTGATCGGTCAGGCCTGTGAGTTCGATTATTCCGGCGCGCAGGCCTGCAAGGCATTGCGCGAGGAAGGCTACCGCGTGGTGTTGATCAACTCCAATCCCGCCACCATCATGACCGACCCGGAGACGGCCGACGCCACCTATATAGAACCCATCACCTGGCAGGTGGTTGCCCGCATTATTGAGAAGGAACGCCCCGACGCGCTATTGCCCACCATGGGCGGACAGACCGCGCTCAACTGCGCGTTGGACCTGGTACGTGAGGGCGTGCTGGAAAAATACGGCGTCGAGATGATCGGCGCCTCGCGCGATGCCATCGATATGGCCGAAGACCGCGACCGCTTCCGCCACGCCATGCGCGACATCGGCCTCAACAGTGCACGTGCGGCGATTGCTCACAGCATGGAAGAGGCATTGCAGGTGCAGGCGCAGATCGGCTTTCCCACCATCATTCGTCCCTCGTTCACGATGGGCGGCAGCGGCGGCGGCATCGCCTACAACCGCGAGGAATTCGTCGAGATCTGCGAGCGTGGCCTGGATCTTTCGCCGA
Source organism: uncultured Gammaproteobacteria bacterium (assembly GCA_947085925.1). GTDB lineage: Bacteria > Pseudomonadota > Gammaproteobacteria > Ga007554 > LNEJ01. The sequence goes on along the minus strand of CAMTYI010000189.1, from coordinate 5,334 downwards.
CCAATGAACTGCTGATCGAGGAATCGCTGCTCGGCTGGAAGGAGTTCGAAATGGAGGTGGTGCGTGACCGCAAGGACAACTGCATCATCATCTGTTCCATCGAGAACTTTGACCCGATGGGTGTGCATACCGGCGATTCCATCACTGTTGCCCCCGCGCAGACACTGACCGACAAGGAATATCAGTTGCTGCGCGACGCCTCCATCGCCGTGCTGCGCAAGATCGGCGTCGATACCGGCGGTTCCAATGTGCAGTTTGCCATTAATCCCCAAGACGGGCGCATGATCGTCATTGAGATGAACCCACGCGTATCGCGCTCCTCGGCGCTGGCCTCCAAGGCCACCGGTTTCCCCATCGCCAAGGTGGCCGCCAAACTCGCAGTGGGTTACACCCTGGATGAGTTGCGCAACGAGATTACTGGCGGCGCTACCCCAGCGTCGTTCGAGCCATCCATCGACTATGTTGTAACCAAGGTGCCGCGCTTCACCTTCGAAAAATTCCCCAAGGCCGACCAACGCCTCACCACCCAGATGAAATCGGTGGGCGAGGTGATGGCAATAGGCCGCACCTTCCAGGAATCGCTGCAAAAGGCATTGCGCGGACTGGAGACGGGTGCGGATGGGCTGAACGAAAAACTTGACCTTACCTTGCCGGAGTCCATTGACCGCATCCGTAACGAGCTGCGCACACCGGGGCCGGATCGCATCTGGTTTGTGGGTGACGCCTTCCGCGCCGGTTTGTCCTCCGAGGAAATCCATGAGCTGAGCCAGATTGATCCCTGGTTCCTGGCGCAGATCGAGGATCTTATCAAGAGCGAGGCGGAGGTGCGTGCCGCAGGGCAGTCAAGGCTTGATAAGGCGGGTGTCTTCGCGCTCAAGCGCAAGGGCTTTTCCGACCGCCGTCTGGCTGCGCTGCTGGGTGTTAGCGAGAATGAGTTCCGCGCGCGGCGTCATGCGCTGGGCGTGCGTCCGGTATACAAACGTGTTGATTCCTGCGCCGCTGAATTTGCCTCGGCCACGGCGTACATGTACTCCACGTATGAAGAAGAGTGCGAAGCCGCGCCCACGTCCCGTGACAAGATCATGGTGCTCGGTGGCGGACCCAATCGCATCGGGCAGGGCATCGAGTTTGACTATTGCTGCGTCCATGCCGCGTTCGCCCTGCGCGATGATGGCTATGAAACCATCATGGTCAATTGCAACCCCGAGACCGTTTCTACCGATTACGACACCTCAGACCGTCTGTACTTCGAGCCGCTTACCCTGGAAGATGTCCTTGAGATCATCGCCGTGGAAAAACCCAAGGGCGTGATCGTGCAATACGGCGGGCAGACGCCACTCAAGCTGGCGCGCGCCCTGGAGGCCGCCGGCGCCCCCATCGTCGGTACCACGCCGGATTGCATCGACATCGCCGAGGATCGTGAGCGCTTCCAGCAGATGATCAACACGCTGGGGCTGCGCCAGCCGCCAAACCGCACTGCGCGTCATCCCGAGGCGGCGGTGGAGCTGGCGAAGCAGATCGGCTATCCGCTGGTGGTGCGGCCTTCCTATGTGCTGGGCGGACGCGCCATGGAAATTGTCTACAATGAAGACGACTTGCGTCGTTACATGCGTGACGCCGTGCAGGTGTCCAACGATTCCCCGGTGCTGCTCGACCGCTTCCTGGATGACGCCACCGAGGTGGATGTGGATGCCATCAGCGACGGCGTGGACGTGCTGATCGGCGGCATCATGGAGCATATCGAACAGGCTGGTGTGCATTCCGGCGACTCGGCGTGCTCGCTGCCGCCCTACAGCCTGAGTGCGGAAATTCAGGATGAGCTGCGCGAACAGATCCGCCAAATGGCCTCCGCGCTGGGCGTGGTGGGTCTGATGAACGTTCAATTCGCCATTCAGGGTGACAAGGTTTTCGTCCTTGAGGTGAACCCGCGCGCATCACGCACCGTGCCTTATGTCTCCAAGGCGACAGGGTTGCCGTTGGCCAAAATCGCCGCGCGTTGCATGGTAGGGCGCAGTCTGGTCAGTCAGGGGGTTACCACGGAAGTGATTCCGGATTACTATTCCGTAAAGGAAGCAGTGTTTCCGTTTATCAAATTCCCTGGTGTCGATCCGATCCTGGGGCCTGAGATGAAATCCACCGGCGAGGTGATGGGCATAGGACGCAGTTTCGCCGAGGCGTTTGCCAAGTCACAAGAGGCGGCGGGCATTACCCTGCCGCGCGGTGGCCGCGCTTTTATCAGCGTGCGTGAGGCCGACAAACCTCACGTGGCGGCAGTGGCGCGCGACCTTGTGGCGCTTGGCTTCAAGGTGCTCGCTACCCGGGGCACGGCGAAGATTTTGGAAGGCGGGGGCGTTCCTTGCACTAAAGTAAACAAGGTTGCCGAGGGGCGCCCCCACATTGTCGACATGATTAAAAACGACGAAATCAGCCTGATTATCAACACTACGGAAGGCAAGCAGGCGATTGCGGATTCCTATGAAATTCGCCGTGCCGCGTTACAGCACAAAGTCACCCACAGCACCACATTGGCTGGCGCCAGGGCGACTTGCTTGGCCTTGCAGCAACCAGATGACCGTGCGGTGAATCGTTTGCAGGATCTGCATCAGGAGTTACTCGGGAGAAATATAACAGCATGAGCAAAGTACCGATGACAGCGAAAGGCGCGCAGCAGTTGCGCGAAGAGCTGCAGGAATTAAAGAGCGTTGCAAGACCGCGCGTTATCCAGGCTATTGCCGAGGCCCGCGCGCACGGTGACCTGAAGGAAAATGCCGAGTACGCCGCCGCCAAGGAGCAACAAAGTTTTATTGAAGGGCGCATCTCCGAAATCGACGGGCAACTCTCCAACGCCCAGATCATTGATGTTGCGACAGTCAATGCCAATGGCAGAATCGTCTTCGGCACCACGGTGGGCCTGGTGAATGTCAAGACCAGCGATGAAGTGACTTATCAGATCGTGGGTGATCTGGAGGCCGACATCAAGCAAGGCAAGATCTCGATCAGCTCTCCCATCGCCCGCGCCCTGATCGGCAAGGAGGAGGGTGACATCGCCGTGGTGCGTGCGCCAGGCGGTGAAATCGAGTATGAGATTATGGCCGTCAAATATATATGAGTCTCTAACATGCGTTTCGCGCTCATCAGTGAAAGGATTTTGTTGACCCTCTGGGTCGGTGGCCTGTGGGCCATCGGCTATCTGGCCGTGCCGGTGCTGTTTAACATGCTTAACGATAGGCAACTGGCAGGTGAGCTTGCCGGGAAAATGTTCAGTATCATCAGCATTATAGGTTTGGTGTTCGGTGTTTTGCTGCTTATAGGGGCATTCTACCGGGCGGGTGATAAATGGCTACGCGCATGGCGGGTATGGATACTCGTCGCCATGCTGGTGTTTGTTGCTGTCGGTTTCTTTGTTTTGCAACCGATGATGCAGGATCTCAAAGCCCATGGTCTGGTTGAGGGCAGCGTCCAGGCGACGAACTTTGGGCGATTGCACGGCATCTCGTCAATACTGTATATGGCGACCAGCCTGCTGGGGTTGGGGCTGGTAGTCGCGGGGCCGGGTGGGAAGCGGCCTTCTAGGTATACTCTCTAAAACACTGGGGGACAGGGTTAGCCAAAGGTCTTGGGTAACCCGTCAAGCCTTTCCCCATCAGATAATTTTGATGCTCGGTTTGTCTTTGTTGCGTAGATAAAACAGTGCAACATGGCCGATGCGCTGTATCAGCATGGCGTGTGTGCCGCTGCAGATTTCATCTATCATCTGGTCACGCGCGGCGCGGTCGGCAGCGTTTACCCGGATCTTGATCAGTTCGTGATGGTTCAGCGCCAGCCCGGTTTCCTTGAGTACGGCCTCCGTCAGTCCGGCATTTCCAATGATGATCACCGGCTTTAATTTATGGCCGAGTGTGCGCAAATAACGTTTGTTTTTCTCAGTAAGTGACATATAAAGTATCGATGGCCAAAGATGATGGTAAGCAGAGCAGTATAGCACAACGCAAACGCGGCTTCATGGTGGCGCCCAGCCCGATGAATACCGTCAAGCTTGAGCTGGCTATTATATGTTGCGCTGGTGTATTGCTGTGGCTGGCACAGGAGCGTATCACCGTCGACCCGATGGCCCAGTTCTTTCTGCTGGGTGGGTATGGTTGCGCGGGGATGTTGTGGATTGTTTTTCGTGCCCGGCGCGTGCTGGTCAAGACACGAACCAGCGAAGGTGGCGAGTCTCGGAATTATGGCCAGAAGTAAAAGCAGCAGCCGCTGGCTGAAAGAGCATTTTGTTGACGCCTACGTCAAAAAGTCGTGGCAGGATGGCTACCGCTCACGGGCGGCCTATAAACTGCTCGAAATCAACGAGCGTGACCACATTTTGCGGCCAGGCATGACGGTGGTCGATTTGGGCGCGGCGCCGGGCGGCTGGTCGCAGATAGCCGTGAAAATAGCAGGGGATAAGGGCAAGGTGATTGCCACGGATATCCTGTTGATGGAACCCCTGGTCGGCGTTGATTTCCTGCAAGGTGATTTTCGTGAGCAGGACGTGTTTGACAAATTGCTCGAAATGGTCAAAGGCCGTAACGTGGGGCTTGTAATTTCCGATATGGCGCCTAATATAACAGGTATGGCCTCGGTCGATCAGCCGCGCGCGATTTATCTTGCCGAACTGGCATTGGATATGGCGCGTAAGGTGCTGGCTCCCGGTGGGGATTTTCTGGTAAAGGTGTTTCAGGGCAGTGGTTTTGACGCCTTCCATAAGGAGATTCAGCCCTTATTTGCGAAGGTGCTGATCCGCAAACCCAAAGCATCGCGGCCCGGTAGCCGCGAAGTATATGTGCTGGCGAGGAACTATCTTGGCTGAAATGGCTCTTTATATGTATGAAAAGGGCGCGGCAGATCGCCAGATTTATGGCTTAAAGCGCATGGTCTGATAAATGCATTATGGTCAGTGTCAGGTTGATATATACTGTATTTCTCTTAAAGCAGAGGCGCACACGTGAGTGATATGGCAAAGAATATAATCTTATGGGTGGTGATCGCCGTCATCCTGGTGTCGGTGTTTAACAATTTTGGCCCGCCTCAGGTTGCCTCGGCGCAACTTCCCTATTCGCAGTTTATCGCGGATGTGAAACAGGGTAATGTCCAGAAGGTTGTGATCGAAGGGCGCACTATTCAGGGTCTATATCAGAGTGGCGAAAAATTCGTCACCTATAGCCCCGGCGACCCCGGTCTGGTTGGCGATTTGCTCAGTAAGGGTGTGGTCATCCAGGCCCGTCCGCAAGAGCAGCAGGGCGTGCTCATGCAGATGTTCATCTCCTGGTTCCCGATGTTGTTGTTGATCGGCGTGTG
>CAMTYI010000188.1:0-20026 GCA_947085925.1 uncultured Gammaproteobacteria bacterium | reverse complement strand
GGACTGCCGTGCAGAGAGTGCCGCATTACATAAATACGAAATCTGAAACCAGCGCTTTCGATAGGTTTTTTTACCATTCTGAACTAACAAAAATAAATGAGAAGCAGGATTTTTTTATCCGGAGGTCAGGCAAACTTCGTAATGCTATTCATAAAAACTTGTCGTCAGTAAATATTGGAGCGGGTGTTTTCGAGGTAGAGATTGTTGACATTTCTCCTGAGAATATAAAGATCATCAACCGTATTTTAGGAAAAAATTACAAGTCGGCGATAAAAGTACTGCATGAGTTATTTGACCGGAGCAAATCATCAAGCGTCATATTTGAAACAGAGGCACATACATATTCAGAGTCATTCGCAGGAAGCGGTGAACTCGCCATCGTTAATTTAGTACTACGAGTTGAGAAGCTCAATGAATTTGATCTGTTGCTGATTGACGAACCAGAAACGTCACTTCATCCGGGGGCACAAAAGGAACTACTTCGTTATCTGCTGCAAAAAACGAAAGATAAAAAGCTTCAGGTCGTCATGGCAACGCACTCACCAAGTATCGTTGATTTGTTGCCAGAACAGGCGTTGGTTGTACTGGAGGAAACGGCCGATGGCACGACAGTTAATGCTCACGCCACCAAGAGTACAGCCTTTTACCGACTTGGACAGCCAGACCCAAATAAAATAACATTATTGACAGAGGATCGGCTCTTGCAGGCATATGTGGAAAGGGCAAAGGCATACATTTCCGAAGAAATTCGTCCACGGGTTACGATTAGCCCCGCAGATACAGGTGCTTCTGAAATGTTGTCGCATCAAGTGCCCGCGTTTATAGCAAGCAATTCAAAAGTAATTGTTATTCTGGATGGTGACCAACAAGCTTTCATTGAACTAATTTCACCAAATCCAGACAGCCTATCTTCAGATGATTTGCAGACGCTGACTAATACTTTGGAAACAAAATGCAAAGTCACAATCGTTGGCTCAAACCCAGATGTGCCCGCGTATATGCGATGGTGCAAGCAAAATATTATCGCTATTTCACAAGTATGCCCAGAGCAACTATTTTTTGAACTGCTTAATCCAGATGCAACTACCGCTGCCGGAATTTTCACCAATAAACAATACAAGGATAAGGTTCGTAAAATACTCAATGATCGTGGTGACGGCGTCGATTCTGCCGCCCAATATATTCTTTTCAAATCCATGTTGGGTGAGGCTATTCGCAACGAAACAGCAGCCGTAGTTGAGTGTTTGAAGAACCTTGCAGTCAAGATAGAGGCTGCTGCCAAGTAGAAATGGCCTCGCCAAAACATCCTTCAACTGTTTGGGACGTTGCAGCAGCACTGAAAAAGCGCTACCGCGACTTCAACCACTACAATCTCAAGGAACCGTTGGACGAATTGCTGTTCATTATTTTCAGCACCAGAACTGGCGAAGCAAGCTACCGTAATACCTTCCGGTCACTGAAAGAAACCTTCCCCACCCACCTGCGAATCGCCGAAGCCCCTGCCGAATATATTGCGCGGCCTATCGCCAGCGGCGGCTTATCGAACCAGAAAGCAAAGGCGATCCGCAACCTTTTCGACATCATTGTGGCAAAGTTTGGCGAACCGACTCTCAAGCCATTGCGCAAGATGAGCGACAAGGATGCGGAAACTTTCTTGCTGTCACTACCGGGAGTCGGGAAGAAAGTTGCACGATGTGTTTTGATGTACTCGCTGGGCCGGAAAGTTTTTCCTGTGGACACGCATTGCTGGCGGATCGCCAGGCGTCTCGGTTGGGTCAGGCCGACACAAAAAGATAGACACTGCGCGCCGCGAGATATGGACCGCCTGCAATCCAAAATTCCACCTGAGCTTCGTTACTCATTGCACGTGAATATGATTTCTCTTGGGCGCGAGATTTGCCTCCCAACTACCCCCCGGTGCGATGAATGCCCGTTAGCCGACTGGTGCCCCAGGATTGGCGTGGCTCGTGGCAAGGGAAGGGGGAAATAGTAGCGCTGAAATAGGCGGAGGACTGATCGGTAGCGCTGAGGTTGATTCGGCAGATGTAAGACTATGCGGCGCTGCTGGAAGACTCGGTAGCCGATGGCTCGCGGGATACCAGCGAAACGTCAATCTCGCCATTCTTGATGTTTTCCCTGCCACTAATCGTGACGCGCTGATCGGTATTGAACACCTCCAACACATCGTCTAAAAATTCCTGCGGAAACCGGCAAACGTGATCTTTGCTGTCGTCCGTTTCTCGCAAGGTAAAAGACGGGTCGTCCTTGTCGAGCTCGCGCACCAGCCCTGTGACTTTGGTGATTCGCTCCTGGGATACGCGCGCCTTGCCAAGTGCCCGGCGTACACGCTTTGATGTATCGCGGGTGAGCTGATAACGGGCGTGACCAGCACAGAAAATCCGGCCACGTAGTTCCACCGACTTGACGATGCCCGTTTGCGGCGGCACAAGCTTTTCGAGCGCTTCCAGCAGATCAATGTCCAGCGGTTCGTTGTCTTCTTCGGGCTTGGCATCTATGGCCCACGAAAGTGCCTGTTCCAACAGCTTGCCGATTTCATCGAACTCACTGCCAAGTTCTTCCGGGGCTTCGCCTGCGCCCAAGTTCAACTGCTTGCGGCCGGGAAGTCGAAAGGCAATCTCGAAGCTGTTGTAGGCCACACCTTGCATGGGCAAATCATAGAATTGCCGGATAACATTAGCCTTGCGCCCTTGGGCGCGCGCCGCCTGAAATACTCGCCCCGCTATCTTTTTGAGCGCCGTTGTCGCGCCATCGACCACTTGCCGTATCACGCTGGCGGGCACGGTGCCTTCGCCCAAGCCATCGCCAATCGCACGAAGCACAAAAACAGGCTCAAGGTGCGGCCACAGCATCACGCCCGGCCGCGGGAGAGCATCTACAGGCGCATCGGCTAGCGTACCCTTCCAGGCCGCAACAGGATTGCCGTCATATTGCGTATCGAGAAACCATACCCAAGGTTGATTAAGGGCATCGCGGACAGATCTCACGCCTGATTTCATCAGATCAATAATGCTCGCGTTAGTCGGCGCGACGATATACCGGCACAAGCCATCCTGTTCATCGGCCAAATAAAACAGCAATTCGCCCATGACACTGCGCGCCGTGAAAATGCGGGGCCCGTCAAACTCGTAAAGAATCTCCTCCAGAGAAATTCCCTGGAAACTTTCTACGTCAAATTGTGGGGCAATCACCGTCCAATTCATTTTATTGAGCACCTACGCACACGAACGGGGCTACCCGATCAATACCTTCATACGGCCACCAAGTGGTATGCGTTGGAAGTGTACCCTTGGTAAGAAGCGTCTTGCCGTGACCCGAATTGAGCTCGCCACGGCAAATCAGCTTGCCATGCTTCGGAAATAACTCGGTTTGGTGAATGGCATCATCCAATGTCCTCAATAGGGACAAGCCAACGCGCTTGCACGGGTTTGCATTCGGGGCTGCGCCGAGTTCAGAATAAGACTTGAAATCATCCGCGCCCGGTGGGTTATTGCTGACGACACGAAAACACTCACCCTGCGCGTCTTGCGCATTGGCTGGAGGGCATTCAGGAGGCCAACTTTCCGGGAACTGCATAATTTATTTTCTGAAAATACACGAATAGGCATAATGATAAAGGGTTTTGTCATCAACCGCCAACAAACTGCAGTCTATCGGAGACTTCGAAGCCGAACCAGCTACCGATACCATGAAACCGCCACGCAGGACGATATTCGATAAAACCCATGGCAATCTGGCTACGTTCAAACACGTCAGCTACACCCGGACCGAAACCCACTAGCGGCACAATACAACTGCCGGAAACGACAAGCAACCCGAAAAAAGCCACCTTTCTGATGAGAAACGGAAAGTCCAGGCAGCATATTATAGTGGACCCCATTGCGCATCGCGCTACGGCAGATAACCATGAGACAGACTTCAAACCAATCACCATATATTTATAATTTATTGTTTTTATTAAATTTTTTATATTTACTGGTCGTCAATACTCATAAACGTACACTACCACGGGTGTCAAGCCATTCTCTCTCACAACTTCGTGATAAAATTAGCGTTTATTCACTGATCTTCGCCTTGAGACCATGACCCGCATCGATTTCTATATCCTCCCCGACGCGCAGGTGCGAAGCAGGCCGTTGCTCGCCTGTCGCCTGGCGGACAAGGCCTATCGGCTGGGTCACCGCGTTTATATCCACACTGAATCCCGGGAGCAGGCCGTCTACATGGATGATTTACTGTGGACGTTCAGCCAAGGCAGTTTTCTGCCCCATGCGCTGGTGGAGGCCCCCGGCGAGCCGCCGCCGATCTTGATCGGCCATGACACTGATCCATTGGCCGGCACGGATGTGCTAATCAACCTGGCAGGCAGCGTACCGTCATTTTTCGACCGTTTCGAGCGTGTCGCAGAGATCGTCGACCAAAGCGACGCGCAAAAACAGGTGGCGCGAGAACGTTACCGCTTTTATCGTGATCGCGGTTATGCTTTGCAATCGCATAACGTTCCAACACCAGGCATTGAGACATGACAGAAAACGCCACACCTCTTGCACCCTCCAGGGTAGATGACGATCTTCCGCTGCTTGAAGATGTAGTCATCCCCGGCCAGATACTTGCCGAGCCATCCCCCGCGCCCACTCTCTCGCCCGCCTTGCTTGATGAGCTGAGCATAGACTTGCAGCGCGAGCTTGCCTGGCAAATCGAGGAGTCGCTGGACAGTGCCGTCCGCGCCACGCTGCCTCAAGTCACTGCAACGTTGAAAGAAAGCCTCCGCGCCCACCTCAACGTGCGCGTGCCGGAGATTATCGAGGCGACACTCAACAAAAGGGATCAGATGTCAGGCGTCAGCACACAGCAACCGCACGTTCCCGAAAACCAAAATTCAATACAACCACAGAAAGACGGTATGGACAAAAGCTATAACCCAAACACTATAGAACAGCGCTGGTACCAGACCTGGGAACAGCACGGCCACTTCACCCCATCGGGCGAAGGCCCATCCTATTGCATCATGATCCCGCCGCCCAATGTGACAGGCACGCTGCACATGGGGCACGCCTTCCAGGACACGCTGATGGACGCGCTGATCCGCTACCACCGCATGAAGGGCGACAATACGTTATGGCAGCCAGGCACCGACCACGCCGGCATCGCCACCCAGATGGTAGTGGAGCGCCAACTCGCCGCTCAGGGCAAGACCCGCCATGACTTGGGGCGCGAGGCATTCATCGACCAGGTGTGGCAATGGAAAGAAGAATCCGGCAACACCATCACCCGCCAGTTGCGGCGTCTGGGCGCCTCTCCCGACTGGTCGCGCGAACGCTTCACCATGGACGAAGGCTTGTCGCATGCCGTCACCGAGGTATTTGTGCGCCTTCACGAAGAAGGGTTGATCTACCGTGGCAAGCGCCTGGTGAACTGGGACCCTGTGCTGCACACCGCCGTCTCCGATCTGGAAGTTGTTTCTCAAGAAGAAGACGGCCACATGTGGCACATCCGCTATCCGCTCGCCGATGGCAGCGGCCACCTGGTGGTGGCAACGACCCGGCCCGAGACCATGCTAGGCGATGCGGCGGTGGCGGTTCATCCCACTGACGAGCGCTACTGGCTGCTGATCGGCAAGGAGATCGAACTCCCGCTCACCGGGCGCCGCATCCCCATCATCGCCGATGAATACGTTGATCCGGCGTTCGGCACCGGCTGCGTGAAGATCACCCCGGCACATGATTTCAACGATTACGCCGTGGGGCAACGCCACAACCTGCCGCAGATCAACATTTTCACCATTGACGCACGCATCAATGACGACGCGCCGCAACAGTATGTTGGCCTCGACCGCTATGAGGCACGCAAACGCATCGTCGCCGATCTTGAAAGAACCGGCCTGCTGGAAAAGGTCGACAAGCACAAACTCATGGTGCCTCGCGGTGACCGTTCACACGCAGTGATCGAGCCCTTACTCACAGATCAGTGGTACGTAAAAGTCGCGCCCCTCGCCGAGCCCGCCATCAAGGCCGTGGAAAACGGCGAGATCCGCTTCATCCCGGAAAACTGGAGCCGCACTTATTTCGACTGGATGAATAAAATCGAAGACTGGTGCATCAGCCGCCAGATCTGGTGGGGACACCGCATACCCGCCTGGTATGACGACAACGGCAATATTTACGTTGGCCGCAACGAACAGGAAGTGCGCATCAAACACCACCTGGACGACAGCATTGCACTCAAGCAAGACGAAGACGTACTCGACACCTGGTTCTCATCCGCGCTGTGGCCGTTTTCAACGCTCGGCTGGCCACAACAAACACCCGAGCTTAAAACATTTTATCCCACCAGCGTGCTCGTGACCGGCTTCGACATCATTTTCTTCTGGGTGGCGCGCATGATCATGATGGGACTCAAATTCACTGGCGAGGTGCCGTTCCGCGAGGTCTATGTCACCGGCCTGGTGCGCGATGCCGAAGGCCAGAAGATGTCCAAGTCGAAGGGCAACGTGCTCGATCCCATCGACCTCATCGACGGCATCGATCTGGAAGCGCTGGTCGCCAAGCGCACTAGCGGCCTCATGCAACCCGGCATGGCCGCGAAGATCGAAAAGGCCACACGCAAGCAATTCCCCGGCGGTATCGCCGCCCACGGCACAGACGCACTGCGTTTTACACTCGCCAGCCTCGCCTCCACCGGGCGCGACATCAAATTCGACCTGGGGCGCACCGAGGGCTACCGCAACTTTTGCAACAAACTGTGGAACGCCGCACGCTATGTGCTTATGAACACCGAGGGGCATGACAGTGGGCAGAACGGCGGCGATGTGGAATTAAGCCTCGCCGACCGCTGGATCATATCGCGCCTGCAAAACGCAGAACAGGCCGTGATCAATGCCATTGAAAACTACCGCTTCGACCTCGCCGCGCAGGCAATATACGAATTCACCTGGAACGAATACTGCGACTGGTATCTGGAGCTTTCCAAAACCGTCCTCACCGCCAGCAACAGCTCGTCCGCAGCCCAACGAGGCACGCGCCGCACCCTGGTGCGCGTACTCGAAACCCTGCTACGCCTCGCCCATCCATTGATGCCCTTCATCACCGAGGAAATCTGGCAGCGCGTTGCGCCGCTGGCAGGTCGGCAAGGTAACACCATCATGTTGCAGCCCTACCCCACACCGCAGCCGGAAATGATCGACGCAGAGGCCGTCGCCGAAATGGAATGGGTAATGAACTTCATCAATGGCGTGCGCCAAATCCGCAGCGGCATGAACATCGCCCCCGGCAAACTGCTACCCGTGTTGCTGCAAAACTGCACGGCACAGGATGAGTCGCGCGTGGAAACCAGCATTCAGTATCTGATAAGCCTTGCCAGACTCGAATCCATCACCGTACTGGAACCGGACGCTGAAGCACCCGAATCCGCAACGGCATTGATTGGCGAAGTGAAGCTACTCATCCCCATGGCAGGCCTGATCGACAAACAAGCCGAACTCGCCCGCCTCACCAAAGAAATGGACAAACTCCACAAAGATGTGGAAAGAGGCGAAATCAAACTCGCCAACCCCAGCTACGTCGAGCGCGCGCCAGCGGATGTGGTAGAAAAGGAACGGCAACGAGTGAGCGACATGCGCTCGGCACTGGAGAAGCTGGAAGAGCAGAGGAAGAAGATAGAGGCATTGTGATTCAGGGGGCAGTCAATATAAGATGGCTAGCCGTTAGAGGCCATACATACTTTAATAGAAAAAAATGTAAGGGAGAGAAAATTCATGAAAAAATTGATCGCAACCGTTTTGTTCCTCGCAGCCACTGTTTCCAGCAGCATTTCCGGGCAGGCGATGGCAGCCACTAACCCCGCACCTGCCAACTCCAACGTAATTAATTTGAGTTCACAAGCGTGGCTGGGCAATTTCAAGCTGGATCAAAAACAGTTGGCATCGGTAAAAGCTGCCGTGGAAAGGGCGATGGAAGCCCCCATTGACGTGGAACAGCAATGCGGTGATGAGACGGGCCTTTGCGTAGTACGCTCTGCGCGCGAATGGATTTATGAGGGCGTCAAATACCGGAAGATTATCATTTATCTCCACACGATAGGAGATGCTTCTGGCGCGGCTCGTCAAATCAATGGCAAATGGACCGAAATCACAATCAAATAAATCAATGTTCCCGCGTTGCCCGGAACTCGATGTCCGGCCAACGCTCCTTGGTCAGCTCCAGATTGACGCGGGTGGGGGCTATGTAGGTCAGGCCACCCGCGCCATCAAGTGCCAGGTTGTCGCGGGCCTTGACACGAAATTCCTCTAATTTTTTAGTGTCGTCGCACGCGATCCAGCGCGCTGTGGCGACCTGCACGTTTTCGAAGCTGCATTCCACGCCGTATTCGTGCTTGAGACGATACGCCACCACATCAAATTGCAGCACACCGACTGCGCCCAGAATCAAGTCGTTGCTATTGAGTGGGCGAAATAACTGCGTCGCGCCCTCCTCGCATAGCTGCAACAACCCCTTTTGCAGGGCCTTCATGCGCAACGGGTCGCGTAGTCGTGCACGGCGAAACAATTCCGGGGCGAAGTGAGGGATGCCGGTAAACTTGAGATCCTCGCCCTGTGTAAAAGTATCGCCGATCTGGATGGTGCCATGATTGTGCAGGCCGATAATGTCACCCGGATAAGCATCCTCGACATGCTCACGCTCGCGTGCCATGAAGGTAATGGCATTGGAAATCTGCACATCGCGGCCAATGCGCACCTGGCGCATTTTCATGCCCGTGGTAAAGCTGCCCGAGCATACGCGCATGAAGGCGATGCGGTCGCGGTGCTGCGGGTCCATGTTGGCCTGTATCTTGAATACGAAGCCACTGAACTTTTCCTCCAGTGGCGACACCTCGCGCGTCGTCGTTTCACGCGGCAGCGGCGGCGGTGCATACTCAACAAAGGCATCCAGCAGCTCCTTGACACCGAAGTTGTTGATCGCTGAACCGAAGAACACCGGGGTCAGCCTGCCGTCCAGAAAAGCCTGTTTGTCAAAGATATTGCTTGCACCACGCACCAACTCAATCTCGTCGCGGAACTCCCCTGCCAGACTTCCGAGCAGATCATCCAGGCGCGGATTATCGAGACCCTCGATCACTTCACCTTCCTTGATCTTGCCACCGTGGCTGGCACTGAACAGATGCACGCAATCGTGGTATAGATCGAACACACCCTTGAAGCCCTTGCCCATGCCGATCGGCCAGGTGATGGGCGCGCAACGGATCTTCAGCACCTCTTCCACCTCGTCGAGCAGATCGATGGGCGGACGTCCTTCGCGGTCGAGCTTGTTGATAAAGGTGATGATCGGCGTGTCGCGCAAGCGGCACACCTCTATCAGCTTGATGGTGCGCTCTTCAACACCCTTGGCGCTGTCGATCACCATCAGTGCGGAGTCCACCGCCGTCAGGGTGCGGTAGGTGTCTTCGGAAAAGTCTTCATGCCCAGGCGTATCAAGCAGATTGATGATCGCGTCCCGGTAGGGAAACTGCATCACTGACGACGTGACCGAGATGCCGCGCTGCTTCTCCAGCTCCATCCAGTCGGAGGTAGCATGGCGTGCGGCCTTGCGGCCCTTCACCGTACCGGCGAGCTGAATAGCACCGCCGAATAACAGCAGCTTCTCGGTGAGCGTAGTCTTACCCGCATCGGGGTGAGAGATAATGGCAAAGGTGCGGCGGCGCGCCGCCTCTTGGGCAATAATGGACATTATGACGGAACCGGCTTGAATGAGCTGACAACTGCGGAATGTTGACACTGGAAAAACAATAAGGGCTGCACTCTACCGCAACTCTTTAATTTTATTGGTGGACCAGCTCGGACTCGAACCGAGGGATTATGAGTCCGTTAATCGCAACCACTATATCAAACAATACATAACAATACAATAAGTTACATCGTAACACTTCACTATACACTCCTTTGTGGTGTTACGCCTTCGACATTTCGTTGACATATTCGGTGGACACCGGATTCGGGGTCGGGAAGGCTTTTCGCACTCTCTTCACTCTCCATGGCTCACCGACTGTGTAAGAAAGTCTACAAGATTATCCGCAAAACCCGACAAACCCCACCCCCTGAAACAAGATTCAAATAAAAATATTGACATAACAATGATTTAAAGAATGGCACAACTATTGCAAAACCTCTTGCAGAGAGTCTTTTCACAAGGGGAATAAACCATGGTGATGCTAACGTCCAAGGCAACGGCCGCAGTACAACAGTTGATCGCGTCATCGGATCCGGACATTGCAGGATTGCGGGTAATGGTGAAGGACGGCGGCTGTTCTGGATATCAGTACATGATGAACCTGGAGTCCTCGCCCGATGCAGAAGATGAGGTGCATTCGTTCGATACGATAAAGGTCTTCATTGATCCCACAAGCAAACCACTGCTGAGTAGCGTCACCATTGATTATGTGGAAGACATCACTGGGGTCGGTTTCAAGTTTGAAAATCTGAACGCTACTGCGACGTGCGGTTGCGGCTCATCCTTTTCCATCGACTCCCAATCTCAAGCTGAAAATAGAGATCCGCGTGTAACTGAAACAGCCTGTACCCGAAGGGGGTGACATCATGTGGGACTATTCCGAGAAAGTTAAAGAACATTTCTTCAATCCAAAAAACGCAGGGGTGCTCGAAGAGGCCAATGCGGTCGGTGAAGTCGGCTCGATTTCATGCGGTGATGCGTTGCGCCTGATGCTCAAGGTAGACCCTGTCACGGATATGATTCTCGACGCCCGTTTTCAAACATTCGGTTGCGGCTCCGCGATTGCCTCCTCTTCCGCACTGACGGAAATCATCAAGGGCAAAACCACGGATGAGGCATTAAAAGTCACCAATCAGGACATCGCCGCATTCCTCGAAGGCCTGCCGCCGGAAAAAATGCACTGCTCGGTGATGGGCGCAGAGGCACTTCACGCGGCGGTGGCGAATTATCGCGGTGAAGCCTGGAGCGACGACCACGAAGAAGGCGCTTTGGTGTGCAAATGCTTCGGCGTGGATGCGGCGCTCATTGAGCGCACGGTACGCGACAACGCCCTCAAGACCATGGAACAGGTGACCTGCTACACCAAGGCGGGCGGTGGTTGCCAGACATGTCATGAAAAGATCGAGGAAATTCTCATGACAGTGAATGGCTCGGTGCCAGTGGCCGCAGCGGCTATACCCGCACCTCCCCCGGTTTCAAAACCAGTGCCGACGACCAAGAGAATGACCAATTTGCAGAAGATCAATCTCATCAGCAGCGTGATTGAAGATATCCGCCCTCAGTTGCAGCGCGACGGCGGCGATGTAGATCTGGTCGACGTGGACGGTGACACGGTCTATGTCTCAATGACAGGAATGTGCGCAAGCTGTCAGATGTCTGCCATGACTGTCTCTGGAATTCAAGAGCGCCTGATAACGGCGCTTGAGCGTCCACTGCGAGTGGTGCCGGTACAACCCGAACACGTGAGGGCTTAAGTCATGACGGGCATATACATGGACAACAATGCGACGACACTAGTGGATCCGCAAGTGGTTGCCGAGATGTTGCCCTACTTTACTGAGCAGTTCGGCAACCCCTCTTCCATGCACAGTTTCGGTGGTGACGTGGGGGAAAAGATCGAGTGGGCGCGCGGACAAATCCAGAAATTGCTGGGCGCGGAGCATGACACGGAGATCATTTTCACCTCCTGCGGTACCGAGTCGGATTCAACGGCCATTCTCTCCGCACTGGCGGCTTATCCTGCGCGCAAGGAGATCGTCACTTCAACAGTCGAACATCCCGCTGTGCTGGCGCTCTGTGAATATCTGGAAAAACAGGGAGGATACAAGATCCACCGTATTGGCGTGGACGGCAAGGGCCGCCTCGACATAGACGCCTATGCGCGCGCCCTGAGTGACAAGGTGGCAGTGGTGTCAATCATGTACGCCAACAACGAGACGGGCACGATCTTTCCGTTAGAAGCATTGGCGCGCATGGCCAAGCCTTATGGTGCACTCTTTCATACCGATGCGGTGCAAGCAGTGGGAAAGATCCCTCTCGACATGAAAAATTCGGCTATCGACATGCTTTCGCTTTCGGGGCACAAATTACATGCACCCAAGGGCGTGGGCGCCCTGTATGTGCGGCGTGGCACACGCTTCCGCCCGTTTTTGCGCGGCGGACACCAGGAGCGCGGGCGGCGCGCCGGCACGGAGAACACGACCGGCATCGTTGGGTTGGGCAAGGCGGCGGAACTGGCGCTGAGCCACATGCACATCGAAAATACCCAGGTCAAGGCGCTACGTAACAGGCTGGAGCAGGGAATACTCGCGGTGGTGCCGAATTGCTTTGTTACCGGCGATCCTGATCATCGTCTGCCTAACACCTGCAACATCGCGTTTGAATACATTGAGGGCGAGGCGATTTTGTTGCTGCTAAGCCATCAAGGTATCGCCGCCTCATCGGGTTCCGCGTGTACCTCAGGTGCATTGGAACCGTCGCATGTGATGCGCGCCATGAATATTCCCTACACAGCAGCGCATGGCTCCACTCGCTTTAGCCTCTCACGTGAGAACACCCAGGCAGAGATAGACCGGGTGATTGAGGTAATGCCAAAAATTATAGCTCAATTGAGGGCACTTTCACCCTACTGGGGAGTGAATGGCCCCATCGAAGAGCGCACGTTCGCGCCGGTGTATGCGTAACGAGGTTACGGACATGAGTCAGAATTTCGTAGCGATCAACGACACGACCTTGCGCGACGGCGAGCAGACCGCCGGTGTCACATTTACCGCCGAAGAGAAGCTGACCATCGCGCGCCATCTCGACATGGCCGGTGTGCCCGAACTTGAGGTAGGTATCCCCGGCATGGGCGCGAAGGAGCAGGAAACTATTCGTGCAATTGCGGGCATGGGGCTTGCCGCACGACTCATCGTGTGGAGCCGTATGTGTCGGGCGGATCTCGCCGCTGCCGCCACCTGCAATATAGAAATGGTGAATCTCTCGATTCCCGTCTCCGACATCCAGATCAAACACAAACTCCAGAAAGACCGTGGTTGGGTGATAAAGACCATACAGGAATACGTGACCACCGCTCGTGACCTAGGTATGGAAGTTTGTGTGGGTGGCGAAGACTCATCACGCGCCGACATGGACTTTCTGATCCAGGCCGCGCAGGCGGCCCAGCAAGCAGGGGCACGGCGCTTCCGCTTCGCCGATACGCTGGGTTTGATGGATCCGTTCACCACCGCCTCTCGCATCGCGACGCTGTGCGAGGCCGTGGATCTGGAGATCGAGATGCACGCCCACGATGATCTGGGCTTGGCCACCGCTAATTCATTTGCCGCAGTCATGGCAGGCGCAACTCACGTCAACACCACCGTAAACGGTTTGGGTGAACGCGCGGGCAATGCACCACTCGAAGAGGTAGTGATGGTACTGCGCCACGTAAACGGCAGGGAGACGGGTATCGACATGCGGCGTTTCCCAGAAATTTCGCGCCTGGTGGCAAAGGCCTCAGGCCGCCCGGTGCCGGTCAATAAAAGCATCGTTGGCGAGGCGGTGTTTACCCATGAAGCCGGTGTGCATGTGGATGGCCTGTTGAAGAATCCACTCAACTACCAGGGCTTCGACCCGGCAGAGGTGGGGCGGGAGCATCGCCTGGTGCTTGGCAAGCACTCCGGCTCCAAGGGAGTGATGCATGCTTATGCCAAGCTTGGGATTATTCTCACGGGCACACAGGCCAGCTCGATACTCGAACTGATTCGCAGCCATGCGAATGCGACCAAGCAAGTTCCCACGACAGCCGACCTGAAGCGTATTTACTGGGAAACCATCCATTATGCCCAGCTTCATTCATAAGAACCTGTTTAGAATCTCGATCAAGGGATGCAGCGCAAGGCAAAAGTGGCCGAAAAAGCGGAGCATACACGGAGTATGTGAGCATTTTGAGGTCACTTTTAACGCCGCGATGCGCCCTTCAGCGAGATTCTAAACAGGTTCTAAGAAACGAAGCTGAGGAGAGGCTATATGTCACAGACAGAGATAGGCAGCTTTTTGGAAACCCCTGACGAAACGGGTTTTTTCCAGCTCGTCCGGGAAGATGTGGAGTGCGTCTTCGCACGCGATCCGGCAGCGCGCACCCGGTTCGAAGTACTGACCACGTATCCCGGTGTCCACGCTTTGTTCATCCACCGCATCGCGCATGCCGCGTGGCAGCGTAACTGGCGTTATATCGCACGCTTGATGAGCTTCCTGGGACGCATGTTTACCCAAATCGACATCCATCCCGGCGCCAGGATCGGCAGGCGTTTTTTTATCGATCATGGTACAGGCGTAGTGATCGGAGAGACCGCAGAGATCGGCGACGACGTGACGCTCTATCACGGGGTAACCCTGGGCGGCACGAGCTGGAGCAAGGGTAAGCGTCACCCCACCTTGGGTAACAAAGTGACGGTAGGCGCAGGGGCCAAGATTCTTGGCCCCATCACTATTGACCACGGCGCACGTGTCGGCGCTAATTCAGTGGTGATCAGCGATGTTCCGGCAGGAATGACGGTAGTCGGCATCCCTGGGCGCGTGGTACTGCCGCTGGAACGGCGGCGCATCACGCATCATGGCATCGACCTGGATCATCACCTTATGCCTGACCCTGTGGGTAAAGCGATTAGTTGCCTCATTGAACGCATCAATCAACTGGAGGCACGGCTTGGCATAGCGCCTGACAGTGAAGGGCTGGCGGCAGCAATGCAAACTATCGATTGTGATGTATGTGATGACAGTTGTGACCAGGCCCGCTTCATGAAAGGCTCCAACCCGTACAGTAAAACTTAAGGGATGCACCATGAACGAACTGCAAGAACGTCTGAGCACATTATCCGCCGCTGAAGAGTTTCTCGATTTTTTCGGCATTGTGTATGAACCGAACGTCGTCCACGTGAGTCGCCTGCATATCCTCAAACGCTTTCACGACTACTTGCGCCGCGTACCGGAATTAGCACAGATGGATGAGACAGCAGCGTGGACGGCGTATCGAGATCATCTGACGCGGGCCTATCAGGATTTCGTGACCTCCAATGCGGCCACGGAAAAGGTGTTCAAGCTGTTTCAGCAGACTACCCCAGGTAGTGCGTTCGTGCCGTTGGATAGCTTGCGCAGAAAGCTGTAGAAACTATTTTCAGGCACGCTTATCGCAGCCAAAAGCAGCTCCAGCAAAGATTCAGGAGACTTTCATGCACATTGTCGTTTGTATCAAACAGGTCCCGGACAGCAGCCAGATCCGCGTGCATCCGGTCACCAATACCATTATGCGCCAAGGTGTGCCCGCCATCATAAATCCCTATGACCTGCTCGCCCTGGAAGAGGCGCTGCGTCTCAAGGACTGCATCGCAGGCACTACCGTTACGGTACTGACCATGGGGCCGCCCCAGGCCGAAGACGCCCTGCGCAAGGCGCTCTCGTTCGGCGCCGATCACGCCATTCTGGTGACAGACCGCGCCTTCGCGGGCGCAGATACGCTGGCGACCTCTTATGCTATCGCTGCGGCCATCCGGCAGATCGAAAAAAAGGAGCCAGTGGATCTAGTCTTCGCGGGCAAGCAAACCATCGACGGTGATACCGCCCAAGTGGGCCCCGGCGTCGCCAAGCGTTTGAACCTGAATTTGCTCACTTACGTCTCCAAAATCGCCTCGCTGGATTTGGATAAACGCGAGATCATCATCCATCGCCGCGCAGAAGGTGGTGTGCAGGTGATTCAAACACAGATCCCCTGCCTGATCACCATGCTCGAAGGCAGCAATGAAATGCGCTTCGCCTCAATGGACAACATGTTCCGCGCAGCGCGTCATCCACTACAAATCTGGAATAAGGACGCAGCCGGCATCGAGGATCCTACCAAGATCGGTCTCAAGGGCTCGCCGACGGTGGTAAGTAAGGTATTCGCACCCCATGCCAAGACCATCAAGGCTGAACAAATCGACGTAGAGCGCAAAACCTCCAAGGAAATCGCGACAGCGATGCTCTCCAAACTATTTAGAGAGCATCCGAAATTGCAACGGTGTTGTGCCAAACTGGCCGGTTGATTAATCATGCGGTTTTTTTATTTAAGGAACGTCTGACATGAGCGAACAAAACCAGAGCATTCCTCCGGTGAAAAAAGCCGCAGGTCGTAAAAAAGTCGAACTCGACCCCAGGCTCATTGCCTACAAAGGCGTATGGGTTTTTATCGAGCATGAGCGCGGCGAAGTTCATTCGGTATCGTGGGAGCTGCTGGGTGAAGGGCGCAAACTCGCTGATATGTTAGGCGTGGAACTGGCCGGCGTAGTGATGGCCGCGCCTGGAGAATCCGGTGCGCGCTTCTGTCAGGAAGCCGGTTTCTACGGCGCGGATCTATGTTACCTCATTGAAGATCCAGTGCTGAGTGATTACCGCAATGAGCCCTTTACCAAGGGGCTGACCGACTTGGTCAATCAATATCAACCCGAGATTCTGCTGCTGGGCGCCACCACCCTGGGACGCGATCTCGCCGGCAGCGTCGCCACTACCTTGCAGACCGGGCTTACTGCGGATTGCACCAGCCTCACCATCGACCCGGAGAACCGCAGCCTCGCCGCCACCCGCCCTACCTTCGGCGGCAGCCTGCTGTGCACCATCCTTACACTCAACTACCGCCCACAGATGGCCACAGTGCGTCCGCGTGTGATGCCAATGCCAATACCAGCGCCAGCGCCCGACACACAGCGCACAATGCGCATCATCCCGCACACGCTGGGCATGGTGGAGACCGACATCATCAGCAAGGTGCTGCAATTCATTCCCGATAACACACAAAACACGGCGCAACTACCGTTCGCCGACATCATCGTCGCGGGTGGCCGCGGCCTGAAAAACGCCGACAATTTCAAACTGGTGTGGAATCTGGCCAAAGTACTGGGCGCCGAGGTAGGCGCATCGCGTCCCGTTGTTCAGGCGGGATGGGTAGACACTGACCGTCAGGTGGGGCAATCCGGTAAGACCGTGCGGCCCAAACTGTACATCGCCGCCGGCATCTCAGGTGCTGTGCAACACCGGGTGGGCATGGAGGATTCCGACGTAATCATCGCCATCAATAACGACCCGAACGCGCCCATCTTCGATTTTGCGACCTACGGCATTGTCGGTAATGCCATGCAGATTCTGCCCGCCCTGACCGAGGCGTTTCGCCAAAATCTGGCCGCCGCGCGGCTGGCAAGTTAGAAAGGAAAAGCCATGGCTGAGAAATTTGATGCGATCATCGTCGGCGCGGGGCCTGCGGGCAATGCTGCCGCCTATACCTTGGCCAAGGCCGGTCTCAAAGTGCTGCAACTGGAGCGCGGTGAGTCTCCCGGCACGAAAAATGTGCAGGGCGCCATTCTATATTCAGACGCGCTGGAAAAAATAATCCCTGACTTCAGGGAAGATGCCCCACTGGAGCGCCATCTCATCGAGCAGCGCATGTGGGTACTCAGCGACGACTCCCATATCGGCACACACTACCGCTCGGATGATTTCAACAAAGAGCCTTACAACCGCTATACCATCATCCGCGCCCAATTCGATAAATGGTTTTCAAGCAAGGTAAGGCAAGCCGGTGCGCTGGTGATCTGCGAAACCACCGTACTGGATCTGGTCAAAGATGATGACTGCGTGGTCGGCGTGCGCACTGATCGTGAAGGCGGCTTCATTTATGCCGACGTGGTGATTTTGGCTGATGGCGTAAATTCATTGCTCGCAAAAAAAGCCGGCTTCCACCTCGAAATTGACCCCAAGGATGTCGCCTTAGCGGTGAAAGAAATTCACTTCCTGCCGCAAGAAACCATCGAGAGCCGCTTCAACATCTCGGGTGACGAGGGCGTGGTGATCGAAATGGTGGGCAAGATCACCCAAGGCATGGTGGGCACAGGCTTTCTCTACACCAACAAGGAGTCGCTCACCATCGGCGTGGGCTGCATGCTGTCCGATTTCAAACAGCAGAAAATTTCACCCTATGCCCTACTGGAACAGATGAAGGAGCACCCCTCGATCAAACCGCTGCTCGCCAACAGTGAGATGAAAGAGTACACCGCACACCTGATTCCTGAAGGGGGTTACAACGCCATGCCGAAAATTTACGGTGCAGGGTGGATGATCGTGGGCGATGCCGGCATGTTCGTCAACGCGGTACACCGCGAGGGCTCGAATCTGGCCATGACGACCGGACGCATCGCAGCGGAAACGGTGATCGAACTGGCGGCGCAGAACAAACCAATGACCGCCGCGAATCTGGCATTGTACCGGAAAAGTCTGGACGAAACCTTTGTGATGAAAGACATGAAAAAGTACAAGAAAATGCCGGAGATTCTGCATAAAAATCCCCACTTCTTCACCGCCTACCCCGAGCTGCTCAACCGCGCGGCCCATACCATGCTCAAGGTGGATGGCGTGGACAAGAAGAGCAAGGAAAAGGAGATACGGCAGAGCTTTGTCGGAAAAAGGTCTCTGTTCGGACTGTTGGGCGATGCATTTAAGTTATGGAGGGCTTTCGAATGAATGCCGTTAAAGTCGAAGAAAAACTGTTTCAAAACCGCTACCGCGTGGACGCGGGTCATCCCCATATTACCATCAAAAATCCTGATACCTGCCGGGTGCAATGCAAGACGCAGGAGTGTACCGTGTGCTGCCCAGCCGGCTGCTACACTGCAGAAGGCAACGGTCAGGTAGTGCTGATTACCGATGGCTGCCTGGAATGCGGCACCTGCCGCATCATCTGTTCCGAACATCGCAATGTTGAGTGGGAATATCCGCGCGGCGGATACGGAATACTATTTAAATTTGGTTGAGAGGACATACTCGTGGAAGACATACGCCAGTTCCTCGCACATGCAGTAGAGCTCGAACGCGAGGCCGCCCGGCGCTATGAAGAGCTTGCGGGCAGAAAGCAATGCTGAGGTAGAAAAATTCTTTCGCAGAATGGCCACTTTCTCCCGCAAGCATCTGGCTTTGGCCATGGAGCGTGGGGGATTTCGCCACTTGCCGGTGTTATCTGCTGAAGACTATGTCTGGCCGGACGGCATCAGCCCAGAGCAATTTGACTGGATAGGCGTTGACGGATTGATGGACGTGAGCTACGCCCTCAACCTCGCCCTTGATGGAGAGCGTCGCGGCCGCGCCTTCTATGCCGATGTCGCGACCACCACTGGTGATCCCGAGGTCAAGGCTATGGCCGAAGAATTCGCTGATGAAGAAGCCGTGCACGTGGCCGAACTGGAAAAATGGATTGCTCGTTGTGGTGTGCTTAACGTGGAGAGTAATCGTCCAATTGCATAATCCTACTGTGTCACAAAGCGATCAAGGGATGCAGTGCAAGGCGAAATCGGGCGAAAAAGCGGAGTTTACACGGAGTAAGAGGTTGTCTCTAAAGGGGAGAAAGCGCCATATCATCTTTGATACACTGGGGAATTTATTGCACGTCATGGTTCATGCCGCCAACACGCATGACACGAAAGCGGCCCCTGCGGTATTCGAACGGGTGGCGGAAAAATATGACACCGTGACGGCATTCTCGGGTGATGCGGGTTACCGAGGGACGGCTGTCACGTTTGTGGAAAACACATTAGGGTTGGAATTACATATCTCCACCAAAATCAAGGACACCTTTGCGGTACTGCCCAAGCGTTGGGTTGTAGAACGGACGTTTGCATGGCTGGGAAACTTCAGGAGACTCGCCAAAGATGTTGAAATCCTCACCGCAAGCGCTGAAAACATGATCAGAATCGCCATGCTTCGGCTCACGCTTGACAAACACTCAGCGTAACTATTCAGCAAAATAACTGAAAATATCCCTTGACAAGGTTTTCAAGCGAATTCCGGTAACTCGCAGCAACGATCTGCTCGCCTATTTTTATCGGTATTGTTAATTAAGTATAGCTAAATCACCGTTCCATTTGGCCATGAGTAGTTTCATGGAAAATCTCAGCATTTTTTCACATTTGCTATAGCACTTGGTTTTTCTACGCATTCTTGCTAAAAAATGG
>CAMTYI010000187.1:0-23457 GCA_947085925.1 uncultured Gammaproteobacteria bacterium | reverse complement strand
GATGCGGAAAAATTCAAGAAACAGCGGCAGTTTCCGGAAGATCTAATGATTTGAATGTTACTACATACTTTAAGCCCGTCCCTGGGCCGTTTTGACGTGAACAGGAAAAATATATTTTTGCTGTTTTCATGACTTTCCAAACATTTCCGCGTCTGAAAAATGACACATGTCGGAAATGCAAAGAAGCCGTTGTTTCGACAGCCCGTCAATCCCCTGTTGCGGTGCGCTGAAATTCAGCGCCCTCATAAATCATTAACGGTGCAGACTCGCCACTGATAACACCCGCGTCAACAACCACCTTGGTGACATTCTCCATGGATGGCAGTTCGTACATGGTATCAAGCAGCGCATGCTCCAGAATCGACCGCAGCCCACGGGCGCCGGTCTTGCGCTCCATCGCCTTGCGGGCGATTGCGCTCAGGGCGTCTTCACGAATCTCGATTTCACAACCTTCCATCTCGAACAATTTGATGTATTGCTTGGTGATCGCATTTTTGGGTTCGGTGAGGATACGCACCAATTGCTCCTCATCCAGCTCTTCAAGCGTGGCGACTACCGGCAATCTGCCGACAAACTCGGGAATCAGACCATATCTGATAAGATCTTCAGGCTCGACGTTGCGCAGTAATTCACCGACGCTTTTCTTGTCGTCCTTGCTCTTCACCTCGGCGGAGAAGCCGATACCACCCTTCTCCGAACGCGCGCGCACAACTTTTTCCAGGCCAGAGAACGCACCGCCGCAAATAAACAGGATATTGGCGGTGTTCACCTGCAAAAACTCCTGCTGCGGGTGCTTACGCCCACCCTGAGGCGGCACGGAGGCAATGGTACCTTCGATCAGCTTGAGCAACGCCTGCTGCACACCCTCTCCGGACACGTCGCGGGTGATGGAAGGGTTGTCCGATTTGCGCGAGATTTTGTCTATTTCGTCGATATAGACAATGCCGGTCTGCGCTTTTTCAACGTCGTAGTCGCATTTCTGCAACAATTTCTGGATAATGTTCTCAACATCCTCACCGACATAGCCCGCCTCGGTGAGCGTGGTGGCATCTGCAATGGTAAAGGGTACGTTGAGCAGCCGCGCCAGCGTCTCGGCGAGCAGGGTTTTGCCTGAGCCGGTTGGCCCGATCAGCAGGATATTGCTCTTGGAGAGTTCAACATCGCCGCTCTTTTTTGGACCGGAGTTAAGACGCTTGTAGTGATTATAGACAGCCACCGACAACACTTTTTTGGCTTGCGTCTGACCGACAACGTAATCGTCCAGAATCTGCTTGATTTCATGTGGTGTCGGAAGCTTTCTGCCCTTTACCGAAGCGGATTTCTCCTGCATCTCTTCGCGTATGATGTCATTGCACAACTCCACGCATTCATCACACACAAAGACCGATGGCCCAGCAATGAGTTTGCGCACTTCGTGCTGACTTTTGCCGCAGAAAGAGCAATAAAGCAGCTTCTTTCCATCTTCGCCAAAACCGTGTTTATCATCGCTCATAGCGCCACCTCAGATTACACAACCCGTTCCATTCCTTCCCGCTGCAAGCGGAAAATTTGCGCGCCAAATATTGCGCGGCGTGCCGCTCTTATCCCTGACGTTTATCCAGCACGGCGTCGATCAGGCCGTATTCCACTGCCATTTGACCACTCATAAAATTATCGCGATCCGTATCAACCTGGATCTTTTCCATAGGCTGCCCGGTATGCCTGGCGAGTATCGTATTGAGGCGCTCGCGCACCATCAAAATTTCACGCGCGTGGATATCAAAATCCGACGCCTGCCCCTGGAACCCACCCAGTGGCTGATGAATCATCATCCGGGAATGAGGCAGACAAAAACGCTTGCCTGACGCCCCTCCCGACAACAACAAGGCACCCATGCTTGCAGCCTGACCCACGCACATGGTACTGACATCCGGCTTTATGAATTGCATCGTATCATAAATCGCCAAACCGGCGCTCACCGAGCCGCCCGGCGAATTGATGTAGAGGTGAATGTCCTTATCAGGATTTTCCGACTCCAAAAACAGCAATTGGGCGACGACCAGGTTGGCCATGTAGTCTTCAACCTGACCCACCAGGAAAATCACCCGCTCCTTGAGCAAACGGGAATAAATATCGTAGGCACGCTCACCGCGCGCCGACTGCTCAACCACCATCGGCACCAGGTTCAGTGCGGTTGCGCCTAACGCGCCATTCTTGATCATGCTATCGGTCATCATCCTGCTTCCTTTAACAATATCTGCGCGGGTAAAAATCAATCGGGACTATTCAACCCTGCTGAGCAGGCTGCATCAACACTTCAAAAGAGATTGGCGCATCACTGACAGCCACATTCTGAAACACCCAATCCACCGCCTGGTCCTCAAGCACCAAGGCCTCAACACCCGCCAACCGTCTGCGGTCTGCGTAATACCAGTTGATGACCTCTGCAGGGGCCTCATAACTGGATGCGGCAGCCTCAACGGCAGCACGCAGATTTTCCGGCTGCGCCTTGAAAGCATTTTTGCGTATGATTTCCGCTAGAATCAGCCCCAGCGCGACCCGGCGGCGGGCATGCTCTTCGAACATGCCCGGCTGCAGGTTGATATTCGCCATTTGGGCGCCACGCGCGGCCAGATCATCCCTTGCCTGCTGCATCAACTGGCCGATTTCGTCATCAATCAATGCGCGCGGCAATGTCAGTGGATTGGCTTGCAACAATCCGTCCAGCACCTGTTGTTTGACCTTACGCTTGACGGCCTGTTCCATCTCGCGCTGCATATTGCCACGAATCTCGGCGCGTAACGCATCCGCACCGCCTTCGGTGATGCCGTAGGCCTGGGCGAATGCATCATCAACCTCGGGCAGCTTGGGTTCCGAGACGGAAATGACTTTAATGGCAAATTGCACCGGTTTGCCAGCGAGTTCGGTGGCGTGATATTCCTCGGGAAATTGCAGGTCGAGTGTCCGCTCTTCACCAGCCTTTGCACCGATCAGTTTCTCTTCGAAACCTGCGATAAAGGTTTTTGATCCCAACACAATAGGAATCTCCTTGCCTTCATTGCCGGCAAAGGGTTCATCCTCAATCGAACCCGTAAAATCAAGTACCAGCCTATCGCCATCCTGCGCGGGCCGCTCCACAGCCGCCCACTCGCTGGCCTGTTTGCGCAAACGCTCCAGCACGACCATCACATCGGCCTCTGTAACTTCGGCAACCGGCTTTTCGATCTTGATGCTATCGAGACTCACCTGCCCAACCTCAGGGTAAATCTCGAACACTGCGGTATATTCCAGTCCCTTGTCTGGTTCCAGGCTGCTGGATTCGATACGGGGGGTGCCTGCCAAGCGCAATTGCTGCTGCGTCACAGCATCACGGAAGCTCGACTGCACTACCTCATCCTGCACCTCGAACCGCACCTGCTCACCATACATGCGCTGCACCAGACTGAAGGGCACTTTGCCTGGGCGGAAACCATCCACCTTAACCCGGCGAGCCAATGACTTCAACCGCTCCTGCACCGCCGTCTCAACGCGCTCTGCGGGCACAACGACGGTTAAACGGCGCTCAAGACCTTCACTTGATTGAACTGAAACTTGCATCTGCTACCTCGGGATAATGTATGCCGGTTAGTTTGTGTTAAGGAAACAGGAATGCGCTGTTCCTGGCGGGCAGCGACACCCCAAAAATTTGGTGCGAAAGGAGAGACTCGAACTCTCAAGGGTTGCCCCGCTGGTACCTAAAACCAGTGCGTCTACCAATTTCGCCACTTTCGCAATGATACTGCTCCGGAAAACCCGGTCATGAATAGCGATTATACATATTAAAGCAGAAAACCGAACCATCTCCAGCCGTCCAAGCCTAAAAAAGCCGCCAAACTGGTGGTACATACGGGGAGTTTGGGCCTAATGGGGTTAATTGCAAGGCCAACCCAAAGTGGGCGACAACAAAAACCACATGCGCAGGATCATTCAGGAGGCGATTCGATTCACGACACGACTGAGAGAAAAAATGCAGTCCGCAGCATATCTCGCACAACAAAAATGCCGTTCACTTGATTCAAGTGAACGGCATCATTTGCTACACCAAGACTTCTAGCGGTTAACCGCTAGTTTAGCCAGGCTGGATGTTTGCGGCTTGCTTGCCCTTGGGGCCGGCCACTACATCAAAAGTTACGCGCTGATTTTCCTGCAGCGTCTTGAAGCCGCCTG
The DNA here is from genome assembly GCA_947085925.1 of uncultured Gammaproteobacteria bacterium. Classification (GTDB taxonomy): domain Bacteria; phylum Pseudomonadota; class Gammaproteobacteria; family Ga007554; genus LNEJ01. The sequence goes on along the minus strand of CAMTYI010000187.1, from coordinate 19,272 downwards.
ATCCCTGAATCGCCGAGAAATGCGCGAAAAGGTCTTCACCGCCATCATCAGGGGTAATGAAACCAAAACCTTTAGAATCGTTAAACCACTTTACAGTACCTGTTGCCATTGAATATTTTCCTAATAAAAGTAATTATGGGCGGATGCCCGATCTATCGAATCAAGAAAAAAGGGCCAACTTAAAGTACCGCAATTTGGTGCTTGAATTCCACAGACAGCAGCTAGACTACCAGCAATCGAAATAAATTCAAAGTTTTTTTGTGTGAATTTGCAAAATTATCGCAGCAGAACCCTCCCCTGCCCCGCAAAACCTGTTCATCACCTAAAAAACAACACTGTCAAACCGCTGCTCACGCCCTACCACTACCATGCTGACACGATTAGGCAGGCAGGCGGCGGATTCACCGCCGCGACCGAGCCAGCCGGTGTAAATACACTGCTTGCCACGGCAGGGAGAAGTGGTGAAACGTGCTTTGCCGTCATGGATGTCGATGATATTGACCCCCAACGCGCCAGCGATGGTCAGACGGCGATCCTGGCGCAGTGAAATCGCCATTTGTTCCTTGCCGCCCACCATGATGCGCACCTCCTCGCCTTGCGTGGATGAACCCCAATAGGTGAAATACAGGTAGGGCAGCAGCGCCAGCGCCAACGCCACGACGACACAGTCCGCGCGGGTCATCATAACGGCGCCACCGTCACCTTGGGTGGGGGATCAGCCTCGAAGCGTATGCGCTTTGCCATGGCGGGCGTCACCACCATGCGACCTTTGTCGTCGATCAGCATCACCTGCGTGATCCCCAGCTTTTTCGCTATTTCGTGCCATCTTTGCGGTCCGGCGACGAACAATGCCGTGGATGCCGCATCGGCGGTGGCTGCATCGTCAGCAATGACCGTTACGGATATGACGCCTGTTGCGGGGTAACCGCTGCGCGGATCGATGATGTGATGATAGCGTTTGCCCTGATATTCAAAAAAACGCTCGTAGTCTCCGGAGGTGAGAATGCTTTCGTCGCCACGTGTCTCAATCGATGCCAGCACACCTTCGCCGCGCGGATTGCGGATGCCGATGCGCCAGGGACGCTCACCATGCTTACCGATGGCGCGCAGATTGCCGCCAGCATTGATAATGGCATTTTGTATGCCGAGTTCACGCAAGCGGGCGATGGCCAGATCCACGCCGTACCCTTTGGCGATGGCGCCGAAGTCGAGCTGCACAGCGGGGTTGGTGCTGCGCAACTGGCTCCCGTCGAGGATCAGATCATCCATGCCGGGGTGCTGTTTTGTCAGGGCCGCAATTGCCGCAGGGTCGGGCGGCGGGCCGCTGGGAAGGTCATCCTGTTCAAAGCCCCACAATTTGATTAGCCGACCCACAGCCGGATTGAACATACCCTCACTGGCGCGAGATAAGGTGATGGATTTTTGCACCAGCGGCAATATCGAGGCAGGAACGGTGACGGGCGCACCCGCCGAGAGTGCCTGATTCATGCGCACAAGAGGGCTGTCATGCCATGCGTGCCAGTCGTTGTGCATCTGCTGGAGGTCTTCGCCGACCTGACTGCTGGCCTGCTGCGCGAGACTCTTATCCGCGCCCCAGATGCTGATCTCCACAAGGGTGCCGAAGGTGAGAAGCTGCTGCTGGTGCAGCGGTTCTTCCCGTTTGGCGCAGGCACTGAGCAGGAGCGCCAGCATGATTACGCCAAATTTACCCATGGCAACGGCAGGCAGCGCCCGCTCCGCATGAATAAATAATTTTGGGCGCACTGCGGTTATGAACGCTTGCGCTCCGCCAACCGGGTCTCAATGCAATCCATCAACCAGCCGCTGATATTGAGGTCGTAAATGGCGTCGAGCTCCCGAATGCAGGTGGGGCTGGTGACATTGATTTCGGTGAGATAGTCGCCAATCACATCCAGACCGACGAATATCAGGCCTTTTTCACGCAAGATCGGCCCCACCTGTTCGCAGATCCACAGATCGCGTTCGTTCAGCGAAACGCCTTCGCCACGCCCTCCGGCAGCGAGATTGGCGCGCGTCTCGCCGGGGGCAGCAATGCGCGCCAGGGCGAACGGCACGGGCCTGCCGTCTATGAGCAGGATGCGCTTATCGCCCGCGCTGATCTCCGGAATATAACGTTGCGCCATGATGAAACGCGTTTCGCGACGCGTTAATGTTTCGATGATGACGTTGATATTGGGGTCTTCCTCGCGCACGCGGAACACCGACGCGCCGCCCATGGCATCCAACGGCTTGAGGATGATGTCGCCGTGCTCAAACAAAAAGTCCCGCAACTGATCGGCATTACGGCTTACCAAGGTAGGTGTGCAACATTGGGGAAACCAGGTGGTGTAGACCTTTTCATTCACATCACGCAGGCTTTGTGGCTTGTTGACCACCAGCACCCCCTCTGCTTCCGCGTTTTCCAGCAGGTAGGTGGTGTATATGTACTCCATGTCAAAGGGCGGATCTTTGCGCATCAGGATGACGTCGAGTTCGGCCAGCGGCCTAGCCTGGGCCTCATCTGCGAGATCGAACCAGTGATACAGGTCTTCCTGCACCGACAATTCACGCATCCTGGCATAGGCCGTGCCGTCGCGCAGGAACAGGTCACCCTGCTCCATATAGAAAAGCTGCCATTCACGGGATTGGGCTTCGAGCAGCATCGCCAGCGTGCTGTCTTTTTTGGCATTGATGGAGGCCATGGGATCCATCACCACTCCCAGCTTGATCATGCGCGCGTCTCGGCGATTTCCCGCGCGGCGGCGAGCAATGCGAGGCGGGCGATCACGCCATAGGCATAAAAACGGTTGGGATTGGCGTCCGGTGACTTGTTCGGGTCGGGGTTGTTGCAGGGTTCGGCGAAGGCCAGCGGTTCAAACTGCATGCCCGGCGCATTAAGATTTTCATTGACGCCTCGCGCGGTATGCACGCGGTAAAAGCCGCCGACCACGAAGCGGTCAATCATGTAGACCACGGGCTCGGCAACCGCCTGCGCATCGCCCCACGTTTCAAAGGTATAAACACCTTCCTGGATGATGACTTGAGTCACGGCCTGCCCGCCCTTGGTGGCGGCCATATGGGTACGCTGCTTGCGGTTTAGCTCATAGATTTCATCGGTGGAATGTATCGTCATGATACCCATGCCATAGGTGCCGGCATCGGCCTTGACGATCACAAACGGTTTTTTATCCAGGCCGTACTCGCTATATTTGCGTTGGATGGATTTCAGCAACGCGTCGACATTGGTTGCCAGGCATTCTTCCCCTTCGCGCTTCATGAAGTTGATCTCGCCGCACTGGCGAAACAAGGGGTCAATCAGCCACGGGTCGATGTCAATCAACTCGGCGCATTCCTGGGCCACCTGCCGGTAGTGCCTGAAGTGATCGGATTTAAGGCGGTTGGACCAACCCAGATCGAGTGGCGGAACCACTGGCTGCTCCAGACCTTCCAGGATGGCGGGACGACCGCTCGATAGATCGTTGTTGAGTAACACCATGCAAGGGAAAAAGTTTGCGACACCCACTCTATCGCCTTTGCGCAGCAAGGGTTCCAAATGCACCGTGCGGCCCGAAGGCAAGGCCACATCGAGCGGCGAGGTCATCCCCTCGATCAAGGAGCCGAGGCGCACCTCAAAACCCGCTTTGCTGAGTATCTCGTGCAGTGTTGCCAGGCTTTCAAGATAAAACAAGTTGCGGGTATGGCTTTCGGGGATCAACAGCAGTTTGCTGGCGCGCGGACAGATGCGTTCCACGGCGGATTGCACCGCCTGAATGCACAGCGGCATGAACGCCGGGTTCAGGTTATTAAAACCCGCCGAAAACAAGTTGGTATCCACCGGCGCCAGCTTGAATCCGGCATTGCGCAAGTCCACCGAGGCGTAAAACGGCGCAGGTGTTTCCAGCCATTGGGCGCGCAACCAGGACTCGATACTGGCCTGGCGCTCCAGCAGGTGGCGCTCAAGTTTTAGGAGGGGGCCGGTCAGTACCGTTGTCAGGTGAGGTACGCCGGAGGAATGTTCAATGCCCATATGACAGGTCGTCCTTAAAGCTTTTAACTGCGTAATACTTTACCAGTCCGCCGGACTCAGGTCGAATCTGGTGGACATTGGCTTGATGTGTTGGGCTTCGCAAGCTCAGCCTAACCGTACTTGAAGGAGCTGTAGGGAACAGACCCTTAGACCAGACAGAAGTGTGGCCTTTTCGAAGAAATCTCATCGTCAAAAAATTCACGGAAGGTGATTACGTTTATCTTGCCGTTGTAGCAAGTTTCCTTTGATTGTTTCAGGGACTCGGGAACAACCAGATGAATTCCCTGATGGCTCATGTCATCTATAGCAGTCGAAGATACACGATCATCTACGGTTGCCAGAAACAGTGCGCAGTTGAATTTTTCCATTGCCACCTGCTTCCAGCGTTCACGAAGGGTGGTTTTTGCCGAGAGCACCATCGCTTCTTCGAACGTCCGTTTTTTTGCTTTCAAAACCACAAGGCTGGGCAGCACAAAGTCCGGTCGGCGACCTCCCGTTACGGCTTGTTCTTCAAAATAAATCTGGCCATCACGAAGAAGCCTTGATATGTGTTGCTCAAAGGAACGTCCCGCACGCGATTTTCGGTGCTGGCTTGCGCTCAAGAAAGTTGCATCCAAATCGGGAAATCCACGCACGACTGAAGAAACAATATCTGTTCCACCACTGGTGATGATTCGGATTACCTCGGCAGCGCGATAGCGTCTCTCCGCACGTTTGTAAAGCGAATACTCGATGTCCCTGCTAATCTTCATAATGGCATCGCCAGGGTTCGGCATTTCGTATGGATTCAAATCTCCGAGATGGTGTTGCTGGAGAAAGGCGCGCTGCGCCTCCGCAGCTAATATTTCCGGTGCTGGCATCTTCGAAACAGAGGCGATGAAAGCTGCTAACGATCCCGACTTGAGCGCTACACTCAGCTCGTCCACCAGCTTTTCGGTTTCATCCTTTTGGATTTTCAGTGCATCCGCTGGATCAAATAGCCCGTAATGAAACTCAGCTCCCAGATCAAACATCGCCTCCAGCAGCTCTACCTCCTCGGAAGCAGAGTCAACAATCATGAACCAGTGGTGAATATCATCGACTGGTTCGCGCAGGATTCCACCTATCATCAATGATGCTGGTGTAAGTCCGGCAAACTCACCTTTTGGCACTCCCGTAAGGTGCATCTCGGTGCCCTTATTCGAGTAGTGTTTCAAATTGGAGGACTTAACTTCCCCTGTTGCTGGCCAAAGTGTTTTGAGTTGCGACTCGAAAATATGCGGCTTTTCCTGGTTAATATTCTTGAGTTGCGGAAAGAAATCAGACTCTCGTATTGCACGAGGAATGTACACGCCGTTTTGGTGACCATTTTCACTGCCATCTGCCCAGCCGCAATCATTTCTGGCAAGTTTTTTAATCAGCAACTGGCGGCTTTTCCCTACCCACTCTTGAAGGTCGCTCCACTGATTATCAATTGTCATTTAACGTCCTCGGTGATTTCCGAATAAAGCAAATCCAAGCGCGTCATCCCTTCACGCAACTCACATTCCCACGCAACAAAAACACGCCAGCCAAGCCCGCCCAATGCAGCAATTTGGTAAGAGTCGCGTGCAACATTTTCGGAGAGCTTGTTTGTCCAAAATTGCTCCCGGCTGTTTGGCGTAGTCGCATATTTGCAACCAGCATGTCGATGCCAGAAACATCCATGCACAAAGACAACTGTCTTGTATCTCGGGAAAACCAAATCTGGTTTTCCCGGCAACTCTTTGGCATGAAGTCTGAAGCGAAGCCCTCGACTGTGTAGATATTTTCTAACCAGAAGTTCTGGCTTGGTGTTCTTGCCTTGAATGCCGGACATCATCCGGCTGCGAGTCACTTTATTAACGACATCAACCATCAGGCATCGAACTGACCAAGCGTAGCACGAAAGATCGGCAGCCCTGCTTCGTATACTTTATCGCCCTTTAACTCAAACATTTCCGCGACAGTCGAACGTAACTCAACCGCTTCTGCATCAGAAAAGGTTCTTGTTCCGTTAGCAATAGAGAAGATTTCAGATGGGTCATCATCAGGGTGGAATAACAAACCGCGAACGGACATTTCTGAAAACCATACAAGTATTCCATCGAAATTGCGATCGGTCCATTGGGGGATACGTGAAATTTGATTCATGGCGGTCTCCTTAAGCAGTTGCATAACGAAGGGGTAACTCAGGTTCCAGGGTATCAGCTTCCAGCATTGGTTGCATCAACTTTGCAACATGAGTCATAACATCAACAACAACAGAATTTCCAAATTGTTTGTAAGCCCGCGTATCTGACACCGGAATCCTGAATGTATCGGGATAGCCCATCAGCCGCGCACATTCTCTGGGCGTCAGTCGGCGTGGGTTTTTGCGTGTTCCCTGATACACGAGGATTTCCGATCCGTCCTTGTAGTAGCGTGCCGATAAGGTGCGCGTCACGTCTCCGGGTTTGACCAGGCCAAAGCCGAAGCCATTGCCCTTGGCGCGGTGCTTCTCTGCGTAGTTCTGCAAGTAGAGCCAGAGGTTGTCGGTAAGGGTGTATTTGTCCTGCGCGCGCTGTTTTTTGTGGTCGAAGAATCTTCCTTCGTCCCATTGCAAAACAGGTTCGCTGCCGTCTGTGCGGTGCAGGATGTCCTTGAGTTTGCGTTGACCCTTGGGCGGCAGGGGTAGGGCATCAAAATCGAATGCAACCGGCTCGCGGAAGCCGACGATGAGAATGCGCTCGCGGTGTTGCGGGACGAAGTGTGCGCCGTCTATGACGCGATAGTAGATGTGGTAGCCAAGCACTTCGGTCAGGGTGCGGCGGATGACATCGAAGGTGCGGCCTTTGTCGTGTGAGATGAGGTTCTTGACGTTTTCCAGCAGAAAGGCGCGCGGTCGTTTTGTTTCGATGATGCGCGCCACGTCGAAGAACAAAGTGCCTTGTGTTTCGCAGGCAAAACCGTGTGCCTTGCCCAAGGCGTTTTTCTTGGATACTCCGGCAATCGAGAAGGGCTGGCAGGGAAAACCCGCCAGCAGCACGTCGTGGTCTGGAATGTCGGCGGCTTGCACTTGGGTGATGTCTCCGGCAATGGGGTGTCCATCGCGGAAGTTCTCGGCGTAGGTTTTCTGCGCGTAGGTGTCCCATTCGCTGGTGAATACGCAACGCCCACCGATTTGTTCAAATGCCTTGCGCAGGCCGCCGATGCCGGCGAACAGGTCGATGAAATCGAAAGCGCCTTCAGGGCTGTCCACGCCGAAGGGCAATAGTTGCTGCAACGCGTGAGACAGATAGGCGGGAGGGTGCGTTTCTCTCGCTTCCCACCTTCTGACTGTGCGGACATCAATGTCCAAATACTTGGCGATGGCGGCTTGTGTATGGTGTTTGCGGGCTTCGTCTAGGTAGGAAAGCACGGTGTCTTGATCGCTGACCAGGGTTAGGGTGGCATTCATGGGTATTTATTATCCGGGAATTATCTGGGAACTTATGCGGACAATATGCCATTTATTATTCCCAGTCAAGATTCTGCTGCAATCCCTACAGGCTATCAATTGCCTCAGCCAACCGCTGCACCCCAATCACATCGAAATCCTTGATGGCCTGCTTGGGGACGTTAGCCTTGGGCACGATGGCGCGCTTGAAGCCGTGTTTGGCGGCCTCGCGCAGACGGTCCGGGCCGCTTTGTACCGGGCGGATCTCGCCCGCCAGCCCGACCTCACCGAACACCACCAGATCGGCTGGCAACGGGCGATTACGCAGGCTGGAGAGTGCCGCGAGCAGCAGCGGCAGATCGGCGGCGGTTTCGGTGACGCGCACGCCGCCCACCACGTTGACGAACACATCCTGATCGTACATGGCGATGCCGCCGTGGCGGTGCAGCACGGCGAGTAACATGGCCAGACGGTTCTGATCCAGTCCGACGGTGACGCGCCGTGGATTGGGTGAGTGGCTCTCCGCCACCAGCGCCTGCACTTCCACCAGCAGTGGCCGCGTGCCTTCGCGCGTCACCATGATCACGCTGCCCGGCACCTCTTCCTGATGGCGTGACAGGAAGATAGCGGAAGGATTGGTCACCTCGCGCAGCCCTTTTTCCGTCATGGCAAATACGCCCAGCTCATTGACCGCGCCGAAGCGGTTTTTGATGGCACGGATCACGCGGAACTGGCTGCCGGTGTCGCCCTCGAAGTACAGTACGGTGTCGACCATATGTTCCAGCACGCGCGGCCCGGCCAAGCTGCCTTCTTTGGTGACATGCCCCACCAGAAACAGCGCGGTGCCGGTCTGCTTGGCGAAGCGCACCAGTTGCGCCGCGCTCTCGCGCACCTGCGCCACACCGCCTGGCGCGGATTGCAGCATCTCGGTATAAATAGTCTGGATGGAATCAACCACGATCACCTGCGGGCGCTCCTGCTGCGCCACAGCAATGATGCGCTCCACCTGTGTCTCGGTCAGCAGGCGCAGCCTGTCGGCCAGTTTATCGCTTACCAAACCCAGCCGCCGCGCGCGCAGACTTACCTGCTGCAACGATTCTTCGCCGGTCACATACAAGGTGGTCAGCGAACCCGCCAGCGCCACCATGGACTGCAATAGCAAGGTGGATTTGCCGATGCCGGGATCGCCGCCGATCAAGATCACCGAGCCCTGCACCACCCCACCGCCCAGCACCCTGTCCAGCTCGGCAAAACCGCTGGGGAAACGCTGCTCCACACTGCTCTCGACCATTGCGATGGACTGCGCTGTGGACTCACCCGCATAACCGCTGAAACGCGGGCTACGGCGCGCGCCATCTGCGGCAGGGGCGATGGTCTCCACCAGGGTATTCCAACCGCCACAATCCGCACAGCGCCCCGCCCACTTGGGGGCTTGGGCGCCGCACTCGGAGCAGGTGTAGAGGGTTTTATCTTTGGCCATTATTTAGTTCATTACGGTGCGTGGAACGCACCCTACGCTTTCTGATATACCTTTCTGCGGAATAAATCATTTCTGCGGCTGACCAGCCGATCCAGAAACAACAAGCCATCAAGGTGATCTATCTCGTGCTGCACTGCGCGCGCCTCATATCCTTTAAATTCAAAATGCAGCGGCGCGCCGAATTCGTCAAAAGCCTCCAAGGTGATGCGTTCGGCGCGAATCACATTGCCGGTGTAATCCGGCACCGACATGCAGCCCTCGCGCCCCACCACGAAGCCCTCCCAGTGAGTGATCTCGGGGTTGACCAATATCAGCCGCCCGTGATGTTTGATCCTGGGCTTGCTGGAGACATCAACGATGACGATGCGCTCGGCGCGCCCGGTCTGCGGGGCCGCAATGCCCACGCCGCCAGGGCCGGCGCGCATGGTCTCCTCCAGGTCTGCTATAAACGCCCGCAGTGCGTCATCAAAGTGTTCCACCGGCTGCGCAATCCGCTCCAGACGCGCGTCTGGATAGGTGAGGATTTCCAATGCCGCCATGCCCCTACCCGATCATGACATCGATAGGTTCGAGGTGCACCTGTATGCCTTTACCATCCAGCACCGCCACCGCCGCTTCCAGTGCCGGAATACCTTCCAGGGCGCGGCCTTCGATTTGCATGATGTAGATAGGCTTGTCTGCGCTGCCCGCCACATTGGATTGCAGCTCAAGGATATCCAGGCCCGCCTCGGCCAGCACCCCGGTCACTTGCGCCACAATACCGGCGCGATCAGCACCGAAGACTGCGATACGCACATCGGGCTCCTGGTGATGGTGCAAATCCCCCGCGATGGTATCGACGTGAAGTTTCAGGCCCAACGACTCGGTCACCGTGACCACGAGCTGCGTCAGCGATGCGGTATCGCCCTCATGCTGCACCATGAGCATGACTGTAAAGTTGCCGCCCAGGCGCGTCATGGAGGCCTCGCCGAGGTTACAGCCGCCCTCGTAGAGCGCGCTAGTCACGCGCGCCACTATGCCGGGACGATCCTTGCCCACTACCGTCAGCATGAACCAATGGTTAGTTGATTTGCTCATCGAATCGGACTCCTATTGCGAATGCAGCGTTGAATGCACAACATAGATCACCATCACCCCTGCGGCTATCAGCACTGCCTGCTGAAGCGTGGCTATCGGCTGCAAACGTTTGTGCAGGCCCGGTATCAAATCCGCCACTGCGATGTAGATAAAACTCGACGCTGCCACCGCCAGCACATAAGGCAAGGCAGGTTCTACCTCCGCAAGGCTGAAATAACCGAGCAGCGCACCCAGCACTGTTGTCAGGCTCGCCAGCATATTATACAAAAAGGCCTTGCGGCGGCTGAAACCGCTATGCAGCAACACGGCAAAATCACCCACTTCCTGCGGGATCTCGTGCGCCGCCACTGCCAGGCTGGTGACAACGCCCAAGCGAATGTCCGTCATGAACGCTGCGGCAATCAGTACGCCGTCCACGAAATTGTGAATACCGTCGCCGATAACAATCAGCGTACCCGCCGCATGACCATGGTCATGTTTAGGCTCTGGGACATGGGCCTCGCAGTGGTCTGAATGGCAATGCCGCCACAATACCAGCTTCTCCAACACAAAAAAGCCCAGCAGCCCCAGCAGCACCGCCAGGGTAATGTTGTGAAAGTCGGTCACGCCAGGGGCCGCCAGGGCATGGGGCAGCAATCCCAGAAATGCCGCGCCGAGCAGCGCACCCACGGCGAAGCTGACCAGATGCGGCATGGCGCGGCTGCGTAGCGCCTCGGGCACCAGCAAAAAGGCCGATGCTGCCAGCACGCTGAGCACACCGCCCAGCAGGCTGAAGAGGATAATCCAGGTAAGCAGATTCATTATGGGGTCTTTTGGCCGAAAACTTAGCCGCCAATCATACCTTATCTTGGCCTCAGAAGGCGTGACTCGGCGCCTATTCCAGCCAAATCAGGCTCGCCATGCGCCCGGTAACGCCCTCGCGGCGGTAAGAATAAAAAGGCTGCGCCTCAGTGTAGGTACACCGCTCGCCGCCATAAATGGCCGTGACGCCCTGCCGTGCCAAGCGCTGCCGGGCAAGCTGATAGATATCCGCCAGCCAACGGCCTGCGGGCGAAGGGTGAAATGCCTCGGCGGCAGCAGGATCATGGCTCGTAAATGCCTCGCACACTTCCGAACCCACCTCGAAGGCGCGCGGGCCAATCGCCGGACCCAGCCACACCATAAGCTCTTCAGGCGGAACCTGCATGGCGGCCAGCGTAGCCTCAATAACACCCGCCGCCAAGCCGCGCCACCCGGCATGAACGGCGGCCACCGTACTCCCTGCCTTGTCGCACAGCAGCAGCGGCAGGCAGTCGGCGGTCAACACCGCGCATACCACGCCAGGCTCACGCGTGAAGCTGGCATCCGCCGCACAGCCTGGGGCAGCACCGGCTGCGTCCACTACAGTTGTGCCATGCACTTGATTAAGCCACAGCGGCATCCCCGGCAAACCGCGCTGCCGCACAACATGCGCGCGATTGGCGGCGACGGCCCGAGGGGCGTCGCCCACATGATCGCCCAGATTGAGGCTTGCGTAAGGCGCAAGGCTCACGCCACCCTGCCGTGTGGTAGTACATGCACGCACGCGTGACGGGGCCTGCCAATCAGGCGCTAACCAATCATTGCTCATGGGCGACATTATCTTCTCGTAATACTCGCAGCAAATACTCCATGTCGGCGGGCAGCGGTGCCTGCCACTGCATCACTTCACCGCTCTCGGGATGGGTCAACCCCAGGCGCACGGCGTGCAGGGCCTGACGCCTGAAATTACGCAGGGCTTCGGTGAACTGCTCACTGCTTTTCGGCGGAATGCGTAAACGCCCACCATAGACGGGATCGCCAAACAGCGGATACCGGATATGCGCCATATGAACGCGGATCTGGTGGGTGCGCCCGGTTTCCAGTTGCACCCGGGTGTGGGTGTGGGCGCGGAAACGCTCCGCGACACGGTGATGGGTCACCGCCGGCCTGCCGCGCTGGGTCACCGCCATGCGCTTGCGGTCCACGGGATGCCGCCCGATTGGAGCGTCCACGCTGCCACCGGAGAGCATCACCCCCACCGCTACCGCCTCGTATTCACGCTCAAAAGCACGCTCCTGAAGCTGTTGCACGAGATGAGTTTGCGCCTTGAGCGTTCGCGCCACCACCAGTAGGCCGCTGGTTTCCTTGTCCAAACGATGCACAATCCCCGCGCGCGGCACGCTGACCAGCTCCGGCGCATGATGCAACAGCGCATTGAGCATCGTGCCATCAGGATTGCCCGCCGCTGGGTGAACCACCAGTCCGGCAGGTTTATTGATCACCAACAACGCCTCGTCCTCATAGAGCACTTCGAGAGGAATGCGCTGTGGCTGCGACGACACCTCATCCTCCAGCGTCGCCATCACATCAACGCGCTCCCCCCCCAGCACCTTATCCTTGGCGCGCAACTGCCGATCGTCGACCGTTACCAGCCCGTTGCGTATCCATTGTTGCAGACGCGCACGCGAATAGTCGGAAAACAGCTCGGCCAACGCCTGATCCAGACGCATGCCGGCCATTTCATGGGGAATTCTGGAAGATAAATGCTCGGTGCTTGACATGATTTCGAAAGACTCGCTAATGGATAAGCAGTATAATGCGTCTGATGAACCTGCACTACTTCGCATTACTGTTATTTATCCTCGCTGGCTGCGCAGCCGCCCCTGCGACACTCACTAGCCAGCCTCCTTCGCGTGACGGCTCCAGCGACGTGCAACTTTATAACGATGGCAAGGCGGCGCTTCTGGCGGGTGATTATGAGCGCGCCGCAGAACGCCTCGAAACCCTCACGCTACGCTATCCATTGGCTGGTCATGCCCAGCAAGCGCTGCTGGACGCCGCCACGGGAATTCGCCAACGCAGCCAGACCAATACTGCGGTGGACATGGCGGAGCAATTTATCGCCAAAAACCCCACTCATCCCCATGTGGACTATGCCTACTACGAACGAGGACTGGTCGCCTTTCAGGAAGGAATCAGTACGCTTGAAGCCGTAAAGCCCGCGAGTGCCACGCCACAGGATTCCGCACAGGCACGGCGCGCGTTTCAATATTTTGCTGAACTCCTGCAAGGCTTCCCGGCCAGCCGGTTTGCCAAGGATGCAACCCAGCGCATGCTACTGCTACGCAACACGATGGCCCAGCACGAATTAAATATGGCTAAATACTTTCTGGAACAAGGAGACCGCGCCAACGCTGCGGCCCGCGCCAAATACATACTCGACAACTACCAGCAATCGCCAGCCATTGCGGATGCACTGGCCATCATGACCCGCGCCAATGCAGCCCAGATCGACAAAACACCCCAAACACCCGTATTGGTGCAATCAAGCGCACCAGCGCCTGTTGCGCCCGCGCCACTTTCTCAACCTGCCATAGCAGCCACCGCGCCCGACCGTAGCGATACAGTGCAACGCGAAGCCTGGTTGCTGGCGCAAAATCCGGCACATTACACCATTCAGCTATCGAGCACGGCAGATGAGTCCGTGCTGTTAAATTTCATCAAAAAAAATCCTGATCTCCAGCACAAGGCATCCTATTTCCGGGGCAGTCACGGCATGTATTCCCTGCTGTATGGGGTCTACCCCACGGAGGATGCGGCCAAAGAAGCCACAAGGGATCTGCCAAAAAACATGAACATTGCAAAACCATGGATACGCGGTATCAGAGGCATCCATGAGTCCATTAAAAAGGCTGGCGGTGCGCGATAACATGAAACTACAGTGCCACCCGCATCACTCCCTATTCAACCTGCTACGGAATACAGACACACCTGACATTATGCGCTCCCGTAACCTTTTACTCATTCTGCTCCTCTCCTTTTTGCTCGGCGCCTGCTCTTCCCTGTCAAAAAAAGACGACGAGACCAAGGATTGGCCCGCCAACCGCCTGTATGACAAAGCCAAGGAAAAGCTCAAAGCCGGTGACTATGAAAAATCCGTCAAGGATTTTGAGACACTGATATCCCGCTATCCCTTCGGCCCCTATGCCCAACAAGCGCAATTGGAAATCGCCTACGCGTATTATAAATTCGACGAGCCAGACTCCTCCGTCGCCGCCGCCGATCACTTCATCAAACTCTATCCGCGCCATCCGAATGTTGATTACGCCTATTACGTCAAGGGCTTGTCAGGCTTCAATCGCGGCATAGGGACGATAGAACGCACGTTCGGCCAGGATCCCTCCGAACGCGACCCGCGCGCCGCGCGTGAATCGCTCCAATACTTCTCGCAACTGATAAAACTTTACCCCAACAGCAAATACGCGCAGGATGCCTCCCAGCGCATGCTGTATCTGTACAATAACCTTGCACAGTATGAAATGCACGTTGCAGGCTATTACATACGACGTGGCGCCTATCTCGCCGCCGCCAACCGCGCAAAATACGTGATCGAAAATTACCCCACTACTCCAGCCACGCCCAATGCGCTGGGCGTGATGGCCAAGGCCTACAAACTGCTTGGCATGAATGATTTATCAAACGATGCGCTGCGCGTGCTGGAACTGAATTATCCGCAAAATCCGTATCTGACTGAGGTCAGAAATCTGGTCGTCAAAAACTAAAAGGGAGGATCTGCCAATGTGGGATTTCTTTGCGACGGTGCGCCACCGTCATTCGGTACGCAAATACCGGAAGGATATGCCGGTGGAACACGAAAAGCTCCACGCGGTACTTGAAATGGCCTGCGCCGCGCCCTCCGCCGGCGATCTTCAGGCCTATCAAATCATTGTTGTCAGCAGCCAGGAAGAGCGCGACGCTTTAAGCCGTGCCGCCGGAAACCAGGAATTTCTCTCCGAGGCGCCCATCTGCCTGATTTTTTGTACCGACCCCGAACGCTCCGCGCAACATTACGGCGAACGCGGCACATCACTCTACACCCTCCAGGACACGACCATCGCCGCCGCCTACACCCAACTTGCCGTCGTGGCGGCGGGCATGGGTTCAACCTGGGTGGGCGCTTTTGATGAAGATGAAGTGAAAAGGATATTGAATATCGAGCCGGGCAAAAAACCGCTCGCCATGCTCAGCGTGGGCTACCCGGCAGAGGCGCCAGAGCCAACTCCGCGTCGGCACCTGAATGAGGTTGTAAAATACCGCTAAGCCTGACAAAAAAGCAGTTAGCCACAGGGTTCGCCGCCGGGTAATGGACGCACGTGTGGGCACACAAACCGTGCCCACCCTACACAGACCTGTATCTGCAGTGATCTCTCTGTGTTCTCCGTGGCAAAAAAATCAAATCGCATCCAGATTTTCTTCGCCGGTTCTTATCCTGACCACCCGCTCCACGGAGGTGACGAAGATTTTGCCATCACCGATCTTGCCGGTGCGCGCTGCCTGGGTAATTACATCAATGCAACGCTCAGCCAGATCTGCGGCAACCACGATCTCGATCTTCACCTTGGGCAGAAAATCGACCACATATTCCGCACCGCGATACAATTCGGTATGGCCCTTCTGTCGGCCAAACCCTTTGACCTCAGTTACCGTCATACCGGTAATGCCTATCTCCGACAATGCCTCACGGACATCATCCAGCTTGAAAGGCTTGATCACAGCTTCAATTTTTTTCATGGTCAGCCTCTGTAACTAAAAATGGTTAATAAAACACGGTAATCGGATAACGCCTGTCACGGCCGAACGCCCGCCGTGTAACCCTCACGCCCGGCGGGGCTTGGCGTCGTTTGTATTCGTTGCGATTCACCATCGCCATCACGCGCTGCGCAGTAGCCTCATCAAAGCCTGCTGCAACGATATCTTGCAGGGATTTATCCTGTTCGACATACATTGTCAGAATCGTATCCAATATTGGGTACGGCGGCAAGGAATCCTCGTCTTTTTGATCGGGGGCAAGCTCGGCCGAAGGGGGTCGCTCGAAAATACGCCGTGGAATCACCGCAGCCTTTGAGTTGCGGTACTCCGCCAAACGGTAAACCAAGGTCTTGGGCACATCCTTGATCGGCGCAAACCCACCTGCCATGTCGCCATAAAGCGTCGCATAACCCACTGCCATCTCGCTCTTGTTGCCAGTGGTCAGGACGATTTTGCGCTTTTTATTGGAGATCGCCATCAGTATCACGCCCCGGCAACGCGCCTGGATATTTTCTTCGGTGGTGTCGACCGGGGCACCCGCGAACTCCTCCCTGAGGCTATCGAGAAAGCTCTGAAACACCGGCTCGATGGAAATCACATGATGCTCAATACCCAGCGCCTCGCTCAGCGCCTGCGCGTCATCCAGGCTCATTTGCGCAGTAGAGCGCGACGGCATCATCACCGCCTCCACCCGCGCCGCGCCGATTGCGTCAACGGCAATCGCCAGGGTCAGCGCCGAGTCTATACCGCCCGATGAACCTATCACCACACCGCGAAAACCGTTCTTCTCGATATAATCACGCACCCCCAGCACCAGCGCCTTGTAAACGCTCTCCTCCACCGGAAGCGGCGCGTGATGCACACCCGGCAAGGGCGTGACCTTTTCATCTACCCGGAAATCCACAGGATACAGACCTTCGGCAAAGGGCGCCCCGCGCACCACCACACTGCCATCGGCATCCAGAACCAGGGATTCACCATCGAAGACCAGCTCATCCTGACCACCCACCAGATTCACATAAATCACCGGCATGCGGGCTTCACCGATGCGCTGCCGCAGCACCTCCTCGCGCTCCTGGCCCTTGCTGATGTGAAACGGTGAGGCATTGAGATTGAGCATCAGCCGCGCACCCGCATCAAACGCCTGCCCCATCGGCCCGGGATGCCACATATCCTCACAGATGGTGATGCCGACTGGCACGCCTTTGATCGTCACCACACAGGGCTTGTCGCCGGGCTGAAAATAGCGCTTCTCATCAAACACACTGTAATTCGGCAGGTGTTGTTTGTGATAAGTAGTCACGATTTTGCCGTCACGGATCAAGGACGCGGAATTATGTAACCCGCTCAACTCCTGGCTGGGGTGGCCGACGATCACATCAATGCCGGACACATTGCACTTGATCTCTTCCAGACCGCGCAACACCCGCTCATGCAGCTCAGCCCTCAGCAACAGATCCTCAGGTGGATAGCCGGTCAGTGTCAATTCGGGGAACACAATGGCATCGGCATACAGCTCATCACGGGCCCGGCATGCAGCGGCAATAACGTGCGCGGCATTGCCGACAACATCGCCAACCCGCATATTGAGCTGGGCCATGACGATGCGAAGCTGGGAAGGTTCGGTGTTAGAGGGTGGGTTCAATGCGATTACTGCCTATCAAAAAAATTACATTTCGCAGGCCTGGCACGCGAACAGATGTTTATCATTACTGCCAGATGGCATGGAGCCACCTGGCCCTGCAACGTTACTGACTGATAATGCACGCCAGCATGCGCGCACCCATTTCCGCAGGCGAATGTACGACAGCAACGCCCGCCGCCTCCAACGCCGCGAACTTTTCCGCCGCTGTACCTTTGCCGCCGGAAATGATCGCGCCCGCATGTCCCATACGCTTACCGGGAGGGGCAGTAACACCAGCAATATAGGCCACCACCGGCTTGGTAACGTGATGTTTGATAAACTCCGCAGCCTCTTCCTCGGCGCTGCCGCCGATTTCACCCACCATGATAATACCCCTGGTTTGAGGATCCTGTTCAAACAATGCCAGGCAATCGACGAAATTCATACCCTGGATGGGGTCGCCACCTATGCCCACGCATGTACTCTGCCCCAGACCATTAAGCGTGGTCTGATGCACCGCCTCATACGTGAGCGTGCCGGAGCGCGACACGATACCGATAGCACCCGACATGTGTATAGCGCCCGGCATGATGCCGATCTTGCATTCACCGGGAGTGATCAATCCCGGGCAATTCGGGCCGATCAGACGCGCATCATAGGCGCGTAACGCCGCCTTGACCTTGAGCATATCCTGCACCGGAATCCCCTCGGTGATACAAGCGATGACCTTGATGCCCGCATCCGCCGCTTCAAGTATCGCATCCGCCGCATGGGCTGCGGGCACATAGATCATGCTGGCATCTGCACCTGTCTCCCGCACAGCATCGCGCACAGTGTTGAATACCGGCCGATCCAAGTGCATTTGGCCACCCTTGCCGGGGGTTATACCACCCACCAGATTAGTGCCATAGGCAAGCGCCTGCTCGGAATGAAAGGTGCCCTGCTTGCCAGTAAAGCCTTGGCAAATGACTTTAGTGTTTTTATTGACCAGTATGCTCATCGGATTCAACTAAATGCGGAAAAAGTCAAAACTACCCCAAATGGGCGGGGGACACAAGAGAGATTAGCACAGCGACCCGTTACAGGCTTAATCCAAATATCCCTTAAAAAACAACTTTCACACTTGCTGCGATATTGTTGTAATTATAATCAGTGAAGATGCGGGTTGAATTGCGTTTTTCCACAATGCCATCAAGGGAAAGCTGCACATTAGTCAGCGGGGAATAACCAAGCGACACGCTGAGCGTGCGGATATCATCTTCACGGTGCGGCCCCACACGTACCTCACCCAGAAAGTCGCGTGATTTATAAGCCGCCTCGCCTTTCACGAATATTTTGCTGGTTGGAAACCACGAGGCGCCAAGACTTACACCCTTAGTCACAACATAGGTATTGATGGTATCGTCTATCGAACCGACCTCCCTCCACAACGCTGTGTTGACCATGGTTTTTCCAGCAACCGACCAGTCATACGCCAACCTCCCGGTGACACCATCAAAATCACGCATGGAAAGTTGTTTGTGGCGGCGCTGGGTAAATCCTAAACGACCCTGAAAGCGCGATTGGCCAGTGTATCGCCAGTCCGCAACCGAGCTCAACTCCGTTTGCGTATAACCATTATCAAAGATACTTAGGGGCGTCACTTCACGCGCAGGAAAACGAGCTTCGGTATATTTTGCTTCCACGCCAAGAGAATTATTGGCTTCGTTGACATGATCGACACCCACTAAAGCGCTAATCTCCTCACGATTTAAAAATCGTCTTTGGGGTGCCCCTGATTCAAGGCTGTACCATCTGGCCCCGGTACGAATGCGCCAATCCGGATCCAGCTTGTAGATAGCACTACCGAAAGCCGATTGCTGGGTACGCACATCCCGCAACATCGCCTGTATCTCGGTAAAAGTTGCAAGAGTGCGGCTATGGGTATAACCGAGATCGCCCTGCCACACATTGCCTAACTGCCAATTCCATGTGGCACGCGCGTCGCTACCGTCATGGTTCAGGAAATTAAAACGCTCATACCAGTTTTGAAGGGCACTTCCCTTCAGTATGATCTGTTG
>CAMTYI010000186.1:0-11413 GCA_947085925.1 uncultured Gammaproteobacteria bacterium | reverse complement strand
CAGCCAGCAACCGGGTTATCGGTGGTCAGCAATTGCTGGTCGGCAGTACCGAATACGAATATTCGTGGACAGACAAATGGAGCAGCGCTGTCTTTTTCGATATCGGAAACGCCCTGGATAATTGGGCAGACAAACTCAAACAGGGTGCGGGCGTGGGTGTGCGCTGGAAAACCCCTATTGGCCTGATCCGCTTTGATCTGGCCTGGGCAGTGAGCGAGCCGACCAACCCCATGAAATTTCATCTTGTGATCGGCCCCGATCTATGAACGAGACCGCAAATTCCGGGACGGATTCCACCTCTGAAACCAAGCGGCTCAAACTGCCGTGGATCTTATTGTTGGCGCTGATAATCATTACCCTTACGGGCACGGCAGCTTTCGTGGCCACCACCGAAACCGGATTGAAATGGATGTTCGATCTGGCCGCGCGCAACATCCCTGGCGAATTACGGGTGGAACGCCTTGAGGGACGGCTGATTGATTCCGTCTCCGCGCATGGCCTGCGCTACAAAACCAAAGACGCCCGCACCACCGTAATCATTGATGACATCACGCTGGAGATACGGCCTGTTGCCTTGCTCTATGAACAACTGCATATCACCCGATTGAATATCACAGGGTTAAATTATACCCAGATGAAAAGCCCGGAGCCGCTGAAAAAATTGCCCGACATCCGACTGCCATTTGGCATAACGCTGGACAAGGCAAGTATCAACAAAATCACACTCAATCTGCCGGACAGCGGGGTTTCCTACCCCATCGAGAACATCACCCTGACCGGCAGATTCCGCCGCCAGCGCCTGCATATCGACAACCTGGACATGCAATCCCCCCTCCTCCATGCCACCCTGCGCGGCACGGTAAAGCCGCAGGGTGATTACCCTCTGAATGCGCGCATTCTGTGGGCGACCACACCGAAGGAATTCAGCGCTTTCTCGGGGGAAAGTACCGTCAAAGGGAACATCCTCAATGAACTCGGCGCCACAACGGATATCGTCGCACCCTTCAAGGCAGCGCTGCACGGAACTGTCACCGGCCTGCTGACGGAAGTGCGGTGGCAAACCAGCCTTGAGCTGGATGGATTCAGCGCGCAGAATGTCAATGCACGCTGGCCGCAACTGGATGTTGCCGGAAAAATCCGCGCTGACGGCGACCGCAGCCATGCCAATGTGCAAAGCACGCTGCGTATCAAACAAAAGCAATACGCTGTGAATACACACCTTCATGCACGTTATGAAGATAAAAAAATACAGATCCACGAACTAGCGCTATCCCTGCCCGATCATCCCGCCCGCATCACCGCCCAAGGCACTATCACTGGTGATTTGATCAAAGACCCACGGCTTCGCCTGACAGGAAAGTGGCGCTCACTCGTCTGGCCGCTCTCTGGAGAAACGGTCATCGGCAGTGAATGGGGAAGCTACACATTTTCCGGCAATCCTGAAAAATACAAGCTGACATTCGACGCAGTGCTGACAGGCAAGAACATCCCGCCAGGGCGTTGGATGGCGGCGGGAGAGGGCAACCGCAACCGTCTCAAACTGGCTGATGTACATGGCAATATCCTTGACGGCAAGGTCGCAGGCCGTGGAACGTTTTCCTGGAAACCGCAGATCACATGGGACTTTGATGTCAGCGGCGACAACCTGAATCCGGGGCAGCAGTGGCCACAATGGCCGGGACGGCTTGCGCTTCAGGCCGGAATCAGTGGCAGGCAGGAAAATGGCCAACACGTCACAACGCTGGACCTGCACAGGCTTAATGGGCAGCTACGCAACATTCCGCTGGACGGTTCAGCGTTCCTGGTCGTAAGCAAGGATGGCTATGAATTGCCGCAACTTGGTGTGACTTCCGGCTCGGCAAACCTCACCGCGTCAGGCCGTCTGAATGATCAATGGGATCTGCACTGGAAACTGGATGTTCAAGATATCGGGAAGGCGCTCGCCGCCCAAGGCATAACAAGCGGCGGCACAGCGCATGGCAGCGGCAGCCTATCCGGGCCATTGCGGACGCCACGCATCGCTGCCGTGATCAATGGAAAAGATTTGGTATTTAATGAACATCGTGCTGCAAGTCTGCATGTGACCACGGATGTGGACATGCAGGATCAATTGCCTTCGCAGCTTAATCTGCGTGCCACCGGGCTGCGCATTGGCACACAACCTATCGACTCTGTCACCATCGACGGCAGTGGCCGGGCTACCCGACACGAATTAAATGCCACACTCAACATGCCGCAAGAGTCGCTGGTTCTGCACGCGCAGGGGGGGCTGGAAAACATGGGCGAGCAGAATATCGCCTGGAAGGGTACGCTTACCCGTGCTGATGCCTCGTCTCAAACCTTCGGGCGCTGGAGCCTGGTCGCCCCCGGCCCTCTTGCCGCTGCAAAAGACAACGCACAGCTTGGCCCATGGTGCTGGAATCAAACTGCGTCCCAAGTCTGCGTCGACGCCAACCGGCAGAGCAACAGTGGCTGGCAAGGCAGCGCACAGGGTAAAAATCTACCTATGCTCTGGTTCAAGCCTCTGCTCCCGCCCAATTCTGCGCTGTCCGGCACCTTCGATGCATCCCTTGTGGGACATTACAGCTCAGCGGCGCTGCTGACCGGCGAGGGCAAATTCACCCCCACGCCGGGAAGCATCGTCTACCCGCTCGGTCCGGAGCAGGAGCTCGTCCTTGCTTATACCGACGGCAGCCTGGAAGCCAGCCTGGGGCCAGACACTTTGAACACACGCGCCAAATTAACGCTGCTCGACAGGGGCATCGCGGAGGGTACGCTCACCCTGCCCCGTTCTGGCTTGCCTGCGGCGCTGAAGAACCCAGCATCCACCGTATCCCAACTCACTGGACAAGTGAACGCGGAAATCCATCAGCTTGATTTGCTGCCCGATCTGCTGCCAGGCGTAGAAAACACCCAAGGCAAGATCAGCATCGCGCTTGCCTTGACGGGCACAATGGATAAACCACGTTTCACAGGCGAAGCAAAGCTCGAACAAGGCACGGCATTGGTACCACGCCTGGGCCTGCGCTTGCGCGACATCCAGATGTTCCTCACCGGCAATGACGAAAGTAGCCTCACGCTCAAAGGGCAAGTCCGCTCCGGTGACGGCGTGCTGCAACTGGCCGGACAGGCGCAACCCGATGCGCAACGAAAGTGGGGAGCGAATCTGACGGTCAAAGGTGAACGATTCGAAGCCGTCAGAACAACGGAGATCAAGGCAAATGTCTCACCTGATCTCACCATCAAAATCGAACAACACAAAATTGACGTCAATGGCAGCCTGCTCATCCCGGAAGCCAACATCGAGCTGCGTGACCTAAGCACCGCTGTGCGACCCTCGGAGGATGTCATCGTCGAAAAGGCAGGCGAATTGGAAACCCGCGCAAGCCGCTGGGAAATCAGCAGTCTGATTGGTCTCGAACTCGGCGACCAGGTGAAGTTCAAGGGGTTCGGCCTCAGCGGACGCTTCACCGGCGATATCGCACTGATAGATATCCCAAGACAGCTCACTAGCGCCCTGGGCGAAATACGTATCGAAGACGGTGGCCAATACAGCGCCTTCAATCAAAAACTCGTCGTACAAAAGGGAGGGCGGCTCACATTTGCTGGTGGCCCACTCAACAATCCTGGCGTGGATGCACGCGCCATACGCCAGATTCCGCAGATTGGCGTATCCACCCCCATCATCGTCGGACTCAACGTACGCGGCACATTACAAAGCCCGGTTTTATCTGCATTCTCCGAACCGGCCATGCCGGAAGCCGATGCCCTATCTTATTTATTATTAGGCCGCCCCATGAGACAAGCCTCCGCCGCCGAAGGTCAACAGCTATCAAACGCCGCACTGGGGCTAGGATTGGCCGGCGGTGAAATGCTTGCCCAGAAGATCGGCAAGGCCTTCGGCATTGAGGAGGTACGCATGGAGACAAGAGTCTCCCCCGTCACCGGCTCTACCACACTTCCAGGCGCGCTCCCAAGTGCTGTATCAGGATCTGTGCCAGGAGCCGCACCAGGCGCTGCATCAGCCACAGCAGGCGCTGCCCTCGTCCTTGGCAAATACCTGACACCGAGGCTTTACATAAGCTATGGCGTCGGCGTAGTTGATCGACTCCAAACCCTGCGTCTGCGTTATCAGCTCAGCCGCCGCTGGACGGTCGAAGCCGAGAGCGGGTTCTACAGCGGCGGTGATCTGCTCTACAACCTTGAGAGAAAGTAATCCGATGCGAGCATAGTGAAACACTCGGGCTACCGGCCTTTCACCGCCAACACCCCGTCGCCGCTCAACTCCGCGACGAAACCCGCGCGCCGCAAACGCTTCGCCACTTCATTGGGCACGTCACGGCCGCTGGTTAATTTGTTCGGCGCACCCGTGTAGTGAAACAGCTTGCCCTTGCGCTTCAACACTCTGGCAAGCTGGTCATAAAAAACCTGTGAGTAGAGTTCACCGGCGATACCAAAACGTGGCGGATCGTGCAAAATAGCGTCGACCGAGCCAC
Source organism: uncultured Gammaproteobacteria bacterium (assembly GCA_947085925.1). Taxonomy (GTDB): domain Bacteria; phylum Pseudomonadota; class Gammaproteobacteria; family Ga007554; genus LNEJ01. The sequence goes on along the minus strand of CAMTYI010000186.1, from coordinate 6,917 downwards.
TGGGCAACGAGACGATCTGCTCACAAATATCACCCAGCGTTAAACTCAAAACATCATCCACCTTGGGTGACCAAGGATTCAGGCCACGCAACCAGACCACGTCGGGATTCTTCTCATAAGAAAGCACCTGTTTGGCCAGACCCCGCATACACCACGCGGCAAAGTAGCCGAGTCCGCCACAGGTATCCAAAATCACCTTACCGCGCGGTTGAATCAATGCGACCTTGCGTTCGGCGTCCGTATAAGGGGAGGTTTGTGCCGTGGGCAGCATTTTGATGCCATCAATCTCGAAGGTCGGTGGCCCCCAATGCGTCGGCACCAGCTTGATAAGCGACGTCGTGTACCGCGACACCGGCTGAAACGTCTCGTCAACCCAGCAATAGATGGTTCTGTCATTGCAGGTTTCAAGATAGGGAAATAGCCGACCTTGCCAAACCCAGCCTTCAACGCCCACCGCAACCATCGACGTCGACAGCCCCAGATCCAGCGAACACTCCACATTCGACACACCGGCCTGCACCGCCGCGCGTAATGTCTCGTGTTCTTTCAGCGTTAGCAGTGGCCTCATCAAAATCCGGGGGATTGTTTATTCATTCCGCTTCCGCCAGTGCCGGTGTTGTCGCGGCCTTCTGGCCGACAGCACCACGGCGCCTCAGCCACCATAACAACGCAAGGCCGGGGATTGCGCCTAGCACGCTGGCGGCGAAGAACAGCGGCCAACCCAGGCTGGCAACCATGATGCCGGTGGGTGCTCCGGCAATTTTCGGGGTGATGGCCATAAGACTGGAGAGCAAGGCGTATTGGGTGGCGCTATAGCGCTTTTCGGTAAGGCTCATCAGGAAGGCGACGAAGGCCGCCGAGCCCATGCCGCCCGAGAGGTTGTCGATGCCCACTGCCAGAATCAGGGCGATCTGATTCTGGCCGGCCAGGGCGACGCCCATGTAACTCAGGTTGGTGACGGCCTGAAGGATGCCAAAGGCCCACAATGCGCGATAGATGCCCAGGCGTGCTATAAGCGCCCCTCCCGCGATGGCGCCGAAGATGGTGGCGATGAGTCCAAAGCCTTTATTCACGGTGCCGATTTCTGTTTTGGAGAAACCAATGTCGAGCAGGAATGGGGTGGTCATGGCCCCGGCAATGGCATCCGGCAGTTTGTAGAGGATGATGAAGGCCAGTAGGAATACGGCGGCTTCGCGGCTGAAAAAGGCCTTGAAGGGATGCACCACCGCCTCTGCCAGGGTGCGCGGGCTACCGCTGGTTTCAGGCTCTGTGCCCCACAAGGCGGCGGCCAGCCCGATCACCATCAATCCCGCCATGATCTGATAGACTGCCGCCCAAGGCAGGTGGTCGGCAAGAATCAGCGCCATCGCCCCGGAGACCAGCATCCCCAGGCGATAACCCAGCACCGACACTGCCGCGCCCGCGCCGAGTTCTTCCTGTTTAAGGATGTCCGCACGGTAGGCGTCCACCACGATGTCCTGGCTGGCCGAGAGAAACGAGACCAGCACCGCTGCGATCGCCAGCAGCCAGGGCTGGCTCACCGGATCCAGACCACCCATGAAAGCGATGGCCGCCATCAGGCTCAATTGCGTCAGTACCAACCAGCCACGCCGCCGCCCCAAAAAGGGTGGCGTGTAGCGGTCCATAAGCGGCGCCCACAGGTATTTCACCGTGTACGGCAGGCCCACCAGGGTAATTGCGCCGATGGTGGCCAGATCCACGCCCGCATCCTTCATCCAGGCCTGCAAGGTGCCGAAGGTGAGTGCCAGCGGCAAGCCGGAGGAAAAGCCGAGCAGCAACAGCACCGCCACGCGGCGGTTGCTGAAGACCTGAAAGTAGAGGTTCATGGTGTGTGGCGATTTTTGGCTATCAAATATCCCGCAGCAATTCGTTGATGCCCACCTTGCCGCGCGTCTTCTCATCCACCTGCTTGACGATCACAGCGCAGTACAGGCTGTACTTGCCATCGGCGGAAGGCAGGTTACCGGAGACAACCACTGAACCTGCGGGGACGCGGCCATAGAGGATTTCGCCGGTCATGCGGTTGTAAATGCGGGTGCTGGCGCCGATGTAGACGCCCATGGAGATCACCGCGCCTTCTTCAACGATAACGCCTTCCACTACCTCGGAGCGCGCGCCGATGAAGCAGTTGTCTTCGATGATGGTGGGGCCGGCCTGGACCGGCTCCAGCACGCCGCCGATGCCGACACCACCGGAGAGATGCACGTTCTTGCCGATCTGCGCACAGGAGCCGACCGTAGCCCAGGTATCAACCATGGTGCCGCTGTCCACATAGGCGCCGATGTTGACATAGGAGGGCATCAGCACCACGCCGGGAGCAATGTAAGCGCCCTTGCGCGCCGAGGCGGGAGGCACCACACGCACGCCGCTGGCACGGAAATCACGCGGGCTGTAGTCGGCGAACTTGGGTTGCACCTTGTCGTAATAGTTGGTGAAACCGCCCTTCATGAAGCTGTTGTCCTCAATGCGGAAAGACAGCAACACGGCTTTTTTCAGCCACTGATTGACGACCCACTGGCCGTCTTTCTTTTCCGCCACGCGCGCCGCGCCACTGTCGAGCAGGTGGATGGCCTCGACCACGGCCTCATGGACGAGGGTGTCAACATTGCGCGGCGTGATATCGGCGCGGCGCTCAAAGGCTTCTTCGATGATTTGCTTGATGTCGTTCATATGGGTTTCCGTTAGGGTAATTAAAGTGTTTTCAAAAGATCTTTGATGCGATGCGCCGCCTCCACGCATTCCTCCAGAGGCTCGACCAACGCAATGCGGATACGATTCTGTCCCGAATTTATACCATGCGCCTCACGCGACAGGTAACTGCCGGGCAGTACGGTGACGTTGTGCCGGGCATACAATTCGCGCGCGAATTCAGTGTCGTCAACAGGTGTGTGCGGCCACAGATAAAAGCTCGCGGCAGGACGCTGCACGTCCATGACGGGTTGCAGAATATCCAGCACTGCGTCGAATTTTTCACGGTAGAGCGCGCGGTTGTGCGCAACGTGCTGTTCATCGCCCCAGGCTGCTTTTGATGCGGCCTGGGTGGGCAGCGGCATGGCGCAGCCGTGGTAGGTGCGGTAGAGGTGAAACCGTTCGATGATTTGTTCGTCACCAGCCACGAAACCGGAACGCATTCCGGGTACATTAGAGCGTTTTGACAGGCTATGGAATACAATGCAGCGCCGGTAATCGTCGCGCCCCAATCGTGCGGCGACTTCCAGCAGCCCCAGAGGTGGCGCGTTTTCGTCCAGATAGATTTCCGAATAGCACTCGTCGGAAGCGATGATGAAATCGTACTCATCCGCGAGTTGGATAAGTTTCTGTAATGTGGCACTATCCAGCACCGCGCCGGTGGGGTTGCCGGGCGAACAGATATAGAGCAACTGGCAGCGCGCCCAGACCTCAGGCGGTACGGCGTCGAAATCAGGGGCAAAGCCGGTTTCCGCCGTAGCGTTGATGAACCACGGCGCGGCCCCGGCGAGCAGCGCCGCCCCCTCGTAGATCTGATAAAACGGATTGGGCATCAGCACCAGAGGGTGCGTGCTGCGATTAATAACACACTGCGCAAAGGCGAACAGCGCCTCGCGCGTGCCATTCACCGGCAGCACATGGCGCGCCGGGTCGATGCTGCCGGGCGTCAGCGCAAAACGCCGCGTCAACCAGGCGGCGATGCTCTCACGCAATGCAACGCTGCCGCGCGTGACCGGATAGCCGGACAGCCCATGCAGATGGGTAATGATCTCCTCGGCGATAAAACCGGGCGTGGCATGCTTCGGCTCACCAATGGACAGCCCGATGTGGGACAGCGCCGCAGGCGGTGTGGCACCCGCCTTGAGGTGCGCCAGCTTTTCGAACGGGTACGGCTGGAGCCGGGAAAGATCTGGATTCATGGGATTATGCAGATAACCAACGATGCCGATATTTACGGACACCTCTAAAAACTCGCTGAAATCACGATGGCTGCGTTGGAAATGCGCTCAAAATGCTCATTTACTACCTGTAAACTGCGCTTTTTCGCACATTTCCGCCTCATTGTGCCCTTTACGGGCATGCCCTCGTGCCTTGATCGAGTCTTTAGAGGTGCCCTTATGAAAGAATTTGAGAACGCGTAGTATAGGACATCCTGCCATGCCTTCCAAACTCAAATCTACAATTTCCGCCAACCTGCCGGTAATGGGGCTGCTGCTGGCGGCGACGCTATGGGGTATCTTCTGGTATCCGCTACGTCTGCTGGAGCAGCAGGGCTTACAAGGCCTGTGGGCGACACTGCTGATTTTTTCATCCGCGCTGCTGGTGGGATTACCCATATTATGGAAACAGCGCGCGGAGCTGGCCCGCCATCCCTGGCTACTGCTGGTGATCGCCATTGCCAATGGCTGGTGCAACACGGCATTTATTCTCGCCGTGCTGGACGGTGCAGTGGTGCGGGTGCTGCTGCTATTCTATTTGTCACCGTTGTGGACAGTCATATTAGGCAGGTTCATTCTGGGGGAGCGGCCCTCCCGACTCGCGACGGTTGCACTGGCGATCGCCATGATCGGCGCGTTCATCACTATCTGGGAACCGGCACTGGGCATTCCCTGGCCACAAGGTCAGGCGGATTGGTTGGCAATCTCCTCGGGATTTGCGTTTGCGCTTTCCAACGTACTGATACGCAAGGTGCAGGCGGTGCCGGTAGCTATCAAAACCGTAACGTCCTGGGTTGGCGTAGTGTTTCTGTCCGGCCTGTGGATATTCATGGCGAGCGCGCCTGTCCCGGAGGTTAGCCTGAATGTGCTTGCCGCAGTTTTTGTCATAGGCGTATTGGGCGTCGTGCTGATGTCACTGGCCGTGCAATACGGGGTTACCCATATGCCCGCGCATCGCTCGTCAGTAATCCTTCTGTTTGAAGTTGTTGTCGGCGCCATTTCCGCGCAACTGCTGACCGACGAGGTGGTGTTGCCCAGAGAGTGGATAGGCGGCACGCTTATTGTGCTGGCGGCGTGGCTTACCTCGCGTGATGGGAAGTAAGCTCTGCGATTGCGGGCTACACATGGAAAATAGTACAGTTTCGACATATCATTTCAAAAAAAATTAAGGTAAGAAAATGACTGCGTCAACAAATTTGCGTTTGAAGTTTCGCATGGCGGCTGTTTATATCTGCGTCACAGGTGCGTTCGGGATGGTTCTCGCACCCTCCTCCGCTGTCGCCGCACCCCCCTCTCTTCCGGGAAACGCCCCTTTCAAAATCCAGATTAACCATGTGCCCGGCGAAGTTCTGGTCAAATTTCGCAATAAGCCTTTAGCCAATATCGCCACTGAAACGGCAGCCATCCACGCCGCTCTTGGCGCACGAGTAATTACGACGCTACCGCTTATCCACATACAACGTGTGCGCGGCCTGCGCGGACAATCCACCGAGGCACTGATGCAGGCCTATGCCAGCCGTGCGGATGTGGAATACGTCGAACCGAATATCATTTTCCATACCCAGGTGACGCCGAATGATCCACGCTTCGCGGAATTGTGGGGCCTGAGTAATGTTGGACAAACGGGCGGCACGCCGGATGCGGATAGCGACGGACCGGAGGCATGGACAGGCAAGCGGGCAGTTCAAGCGTGATTGTGGCGAATATCGATACCGGTGTGGATTATAACCACCCCGATCTGGCGGCCAATATATGGACTAACCCCGGCGAGATCCCCGGCAACGGCATTGACGATGACGGCAATGGTTACGTTGATGACGTGCGTGGCTGGGATTTTGCCAATAACGACAATGACCCCATGGACGATCAGGGCCATGGCACACACACGGCGGGCACCATTGCCGCCGTGGGCAATAATGCCACGGGCGTGACCGGCGTAGCATGGCGAGCGAAAATCATGCCACTCAAGTTTATCACCGCCAGCGGCAGCGGAACCTCTCTGGGCGCGGCGCAGGCCATTCTATATGCGGCCAGCATGGGCGCCAAAATTTCCAGCAATAGCTGGGGTGGCGGCGGCTTTTCGCAGACCATCGAAAACGCCATCAACACCGCCAATCAGAGCGGCATGCTGTTTGTAACTGCCGCCGGCAATGCCAATGCGAACAATGACACAACGGTAAGCTACCCATGCAACTCGACATTACCTAATGTGCTGTGTGTCGCCGCCACGGATCATAACGACCAGAAAGCATCCTTCTCCAATTATGGCGCGGTGAATGTTGATCTTGGCGCGCCCGGCGTGTCAATTTTATCCACCGTGCCTGCTGGAACATGCGGCATGTGTAACTCTTCCGGCTATCGCTATGCGAGCGGCACATCCATGGCAACGCCTCATGTGTCGGGGGCCGCTGCCCTGCTACGCGCGCAACTCCCCAGCCTTACACCTGTGGCAGTCAAAAATATTCTAATGCAGTCCGTAGACCCCATCGCCGCTCTCAGCGGGAAAATGGTTACGGGAGGCAGACTCAACATCAGCAAGGCCGTTGCGACCATAAGCACTATCACCGTCACGGCGAAAGGCACACCTGTCAGCGGCGTTTACCCTACCATGGTGATACGCGTTGATGGACTGATCGCAGGCACCTTCAATGTGAATGCCACGTCTTATACGGAATATGCCGTGGCAGTAAATATCACACCAGGCATTCCTCATGGCATTGACATCGTATTCACCAATGACGCCTACCTCCCGCCCGAAGACCGGAACCTCATTGTGCAATCACTAAAGGTAAACACAACAACACTGCTGCCCACCAACACCGGGGTAACGTATGACCGTGGTGCGGGCAGCACTGCATTTGATGGTATAAACGTTATTGCCGGACAAAGCGGCATGTGGTGGGGCGGGGCATTGCGGTTTACAGTGCCTGCAACATCTTTTTAATTAATAGGGAACTGACATAATGAGATCTCTGCGGCATTTTGCTGCGT
>CAMTYI010000185.1:0-8691 GCA_947085925.1 uncultured Gammaproteobacteria bacterium | reverse complement strand
TTCCGATCTGACGGGCTGCTGGGCAATAAGAAGGAATTGGGCATCACCTGCGCGCTGATCCCGACCAATACGCCGGGCATCACTATCGGCAATCGTCATTTCCCTCTCAACATTCCCTTCCAGAACGGGCCGAACAGCGGCAAGGATGTGTTTATTCCGCTGGATTGGATTATCGGCGGTGCGGCAGGTGCGGGCCAGGGCTGGCGCATGCTCATGGAGTCTCTGGCGGCAGGGCGCTCCATCTCGTTGCCTGCGCAGAGTGTGGGGGCGAGCAAGCTGGCATGTCGCGCCACAGGCGCCTATGCGCGCATCCGCAAGCAATTCAAGATGCCCATTGGCCGCTTCGAGGGCGTGGAAGAGGCTTTGGCGCGTATCGCCGGTTATACTTACATGATGGACGCCGCGCGCGTCATGACGGCAGGCGCTGTGGATCTGGGCGAGAAGCCCTCGGTGGTGTCGGCCATCGTCAAATATCATCTCACCGAACGCATGCGCAAGGTGGTCAACGACGCGATGGATGTGCAGGGCGGCAGCGGCATCTGCATGGGGCCGCGCAACCTGCTGGGGCGTGTCTATCAGTCCATTCCCATCGGTATTACGGTGGAGGGTGCGAATATTCTCACGCGTAGTCTGATCATCTTCGGCCAGGGCGCGGTGCGCGCCCATCCCTACGTGTTGAAGGAAATGCGGGCGGCGACGGATACCGATCCGCAACGTGCATCCGAGCAGTTTGATAAGGCGTTTTTCGGACATATCGGATTCACTGTGAGCAATGCCATTCGCGCGCTGCTGCATGGTTTGACGGGGGCGAATTTTGCGGGCGCGCCGGCGCAGGCTGGGCCGGAGCGCCATTATTATCGGCAATTAACGCGCATGAGCGCCGCGTTCGCATTGGTGGCCGATGCATCCATGTTGATGCTGGGCGGGGCGCTCAAACGCAAGGAAAAACTTTCCGGGCGGCTGGCCGATGTGTTGAGCCACTTGTATCTGGCATCCACCGTGCTCAAGCGCTTCGCCGATCAGGGGCGTCCCGCCGCCGATCTGCCTCTGCTGCAATGGGCGTGCGATGATGCGTTGCATCAAATGCAGGAGGCGCTGGACGGCCTGTTGCGCAACCTCCCGAACCGGGTCGCCGCCGCGCTGCTGCGCCTGCTGGTCTTTCCTCTCGGCAAGCCGTATGCTGCACCGCATGACGCGCTGGGCCACAAGGCTGCGAGCCTGCTGCTGGAGCCTTCCGAGGCCCGCGACCGACTGACGTTGGGGGTGTATCTCCCCGCTGATCTTGCCGAGCCAATGGGGCGTCTGGAAGACGCGTTGACGAAGACCATCGCCGCTGAGGCGGTGGAGAAAAAACTGCGCGCGGCGCTGAGCGCAGGCGCATCGAACGGCAATGACGAGGTGGCGCGGATACGCGAAGCCGTCCAACAAAGTGTGATCAGCGAGGATGAAGCAGGTGTCTTGCTTGACGCCATCGCCGCGCGCAAAGAGGTGATTAAAGTCGATGACTTTGCGCCTGAATACTGGAAAACGGAGGAAGTCGAGTGGCCAACGGAACAGAAAACGCCGGCAAAACGGTTTATATAATCGACGGCAGCCGCACGCCGCAGCTCAAGGCTAAAAACAAGCCGGGGCCATTTATCGCCGGTGATCTGGCGGTGGCGGCGGGTCGTCCGCTGCTGGCGCGTCAGCCCTTTGAACCCGGTGATTTTGACGAAGTGATTCTGGGCTGCATGATGCCGGGGCCGGATGAGGCCAATATCGCGCGTGTTGCAGCGCTACGTTTGGGATGCGGCAAGCACGTCCCGGCGTGGACGGTGCAACGTAATTGCGCCTCTGGCATGCAGGCGCTCGACTGCGCTGCGCACGACATCGCTGCGGGCCGCGCCAACCTAGTGCTGGCGGGCGGTGTGGAGTCGATGAGCCATGCGCCTGTGTTGCTCAACAACGACATGGTGGGGTGGTTGGGCGAGTGGAGCGCGGCGCGCAATTTTGGCGCTAAACTTGCCGCTCTGAGCAAATTGCGCCCTGCCTACTTTGCGCCGATCATCGGCTTGCTGCGTGGACTCACCGATCCCGTTGTTGGCCTGTCCATGGGACAGACCGCCGAAAATATCGCGCACCGTTTTAACATCAGCCGCGAGCAGATGGACGCCTTTGCCCTGGAAAGCCACCGCCGCCTGGCCAAGGCGCAGGATGAAGGCCTGCTGAATGAGATCGAGACACTCTACGACACGCGGGGCAATGCCTACGAGCACGATGACGGCCTGCGCCGCGATGGCGACCTGGCTAAACTCGCCAAGCTCAAACCTGTCTTCGACCGTCATTTTGGTAATGTCACCGCAGCCAACAGCGCGCAGATCACCGATGGCGCGGCACTGCTGATTCTGGCAAGTGAAGAGGCCGTTGATAAATATCAACTGCCGGTGCTGGGCCGGATTATCGACAGCCAATGGGCAGGATTGGAGCCTGCACAAATGGGGCTTGGCCCTGCCCACGCCATGGCACCGATCATGCGGCGGCGCGGATTGACGATTGGCGATATCGATTACTGGGAGATCAATGAGGCATTCGCCGCGCAGGTGTTGGCGTGCCTGGCGGCATGGAAAGATGCTGATTATTGCCGCAGCGAACTGGGGCTGGCTGGAGCACTGGGTGAGATCGACCACGCGCGGCTCAATATTGATGGCGGTGGCGTGAGCCTTGGGCACCCCGTGGGGGCGAGCGGTGCGCGCATTGTGTTGCATCTATTGAATGTATTAAAACGCACCAACACACGGCGCGGCATGGCCAGTCTGTGCATTGGCGGTGGCCAGGGTGGTGCGATGCTGGTTGAAAGCGGAAGGGAGTGACGATGACAGAATCCACTTACAAGAATTGGCGCATTGAACGTGATAGCGACGCTGTTGTCTGGCTGCATCTGGACAAGGCGGGAAGCGCCACCAACGTGCTCTCCAGCGATGTGCTGGAAGAGCTCAATGCCATCCTCGATCCATTCATCTCGGAAGAACCTCGCGGCCTGATTATTCTGTCCGGCAAGCCCAACGGCTTTATCGCCGGGGCGGATATCAATGAATTTGTGCCACTGAAAGAACCCGCCGAGGCTTTGGCGCTGATCCGGCGGGGGCAAAAAGCGTGCGACAAGATTGCCGCGCTGAAATGCCCTACCGTGGCGCTGATCCATGGTTTTTGTCTTGGCGGCGGCATGGAGCTGGCGCTGGCATGCCGTTACCGCATTGCGGATGACGACGCGCGCACTCGCCTTGGCTTGCCCGAGATCAAACTTGGTATTCATCCCGGCTTCGGTGGCACGGTACGCCTGCCGCCGCTGGTGGGTGCGCCCGCCGCGATGGACCTGATGCTCACCGGCAGAGCTATCGACACGCGTGCCGCGAAAAAGATGGGGCTGATTGATTATGCCGTGCCCACTCGTCATTTGAAGCGCGCCGCGCACGGGGTGGTGATGAATCCGCCCCCGCCGCATCGTCCCAAGGGCTGGCTGGCGCTCACCAACAACAGTCTGGTGCGTCCATTGCTGGCGCGGACAATGCGCGCCAAAGTGGCGGAGAAGGCCCCCGCCGCGCATTATCCTGCACCGTATGCGCTGATTGATTTGTGGCAGAAATACGCCGATGACCCGGCCCGCATGATGCAGGAAGAGGCCGCCTCCGTTGCCCGCTTTGTGCTCGGCGACACGGCGCATAATCTGGTACGCGTGTTCTTTCTGCAAGAGCGGCTTAAATCATTGGGCAAAAAAGAGCTGATTGCGCCACGCCATGTGCATGTTATCGGCGGCGGCGTGATGGGCGGCGATATTGCCATCTGGTGCGCGCTGCAAGGCATGCGCGTTACGGTGCAGGACCGCAAACACGAAACCCTGGCGAAGGTCATCAAGCGTGCCTATGCGTTGTACAAGAAGCGCCTCAAACAGCCACGCCTGATCCAGGCAGCGCTGGATCGCCTGATTCCGGACGACAAAGGTGTGGGCGTGAGCCATGCCGATGTGGTGATCGAGGCGATCTTTGAGGACATTACCGCGAAACAAAATCTCTACCGCGAAATTGAGCCCAAGCTCAAACCGGGCGCATTGCTTGCCACCAATACCTCCAGTATCCCGCTCGAAGTGCTGAGCGAGGCACTCGCTGATCCGTCGCGTCTGGTTGGGTTGCACTTCTTCAATCCCGTGGCGCAAATGCAATTGGTGGAGATTGTTAGCAGCCCGATTACAGACCCTGAAGTGGCGCGCAAGGCCGCCGCCTTTACGCGCCACATCGACCGTTTGCCTTTGCCCGTGAAAAGCTCGCCGGGCTTTCTGGTCAACCGTGTACTCATGCCCTATTTGCTTGAGGCCGTGACGATGGAGTGGGAAGGTGTGCCGGCCACCGTTATCGACAAGGCAGCGCTTGATTTTGGCATGCCGATGGGGCCGATCCGTCTGGCGGATACTGTTGGCCTGGACATTTGCCTGTCTGTTGCGGAGATTCTGTCGCAGCGCTTGAATGTCGATGTGCCGCCGCGCCTGCGTGAGCTGGTGAGTGCCGGCCGGCTGGGTGTCAAGAGCGGGCAGGGATTTTACACCTACCACGGTGACAAACCGCAGATGCCGCGCCTCAAACCGGGGTATGTTCCGCCTTCAGATGTGGCGGAGCGTCTGATATTGCGCTTTTTGAATGAAGCGGCGGCGTGTCTGCGCGAAGGTGTGGTCGCCGATGCTGACCTGCTCGATGCGGGGGTGATATTCGGCACAGGGTTTGCCCCGTTCCGTGGCGGCCCGATTAATTACGTTCATGAATCTGGCGTCGAGACCCAGCGCAAAAAACTGCAAGCGCTGGAGGAACATTATGGCAAGCGCTTCGTGGCAGATGCGGAGTGGGCGGAGTTGTGATTATCCATCTGGTGCGTGCATTGTACCCTCATTGTCACCTTTATGGTGATCACGGGTAAGACGCACCCTACGTTGAAGCGCAGAAACCTATGACGACAAAAACATCCGACATTATTCCCATTGAAACAGCCCGTACCCTGCATGGGCTATTTCGCGAGCGCGTCAGGCGCACACCCGAGGCAGTCGCTTATCGCCATTTCGATGAACAGGCCAGGCAATGGCAAGACACTACCTGGGCAGAAATGGCCAGCCATGTAGCCTGCTGGCAGGCGGCGATGACGCGTGAAGGATTGCAGCCGGGTGATTGTGTGGCGTTGCTGATGCGCAATTGCCGCGAATGGGTGATCTTCGAACAAGCTGCACTCGGCCTGGGGTTGGTAGTGGTGCCACTTTATCCCAACGACCGCGCCGATAATATCGCCTATATTGTGCATGATGCGGGCGTGCGGTTATTGTTGATCGAAAATGGGGATCAGTGGCAAAGCCTGTCGGAGGTGCGTGCTCAGCTTGAGGGTTTATTGCGCATTGTTACTCTACGCCCAGTGATCGACGCTACAGAGCCGCGCCTGCAAGCTGTCACGGAATGGCTGCCCGATCAATGCAGTGCATTGCGTACCCATGAGTGCGAACCCACAGCGCTTGCCACCATCGTGTATACCTCCGGCACCACCGGGCGCCCCAAAGGTGTCATGCTCAGCCACCTTAATATCTTATGGAATGCGCACAGTTGCCTGGACAGTGTTCCCGTTTACCGTGAAGATCTGTTCCTGTCATTTTTGCCGCTATGCCACACCTACGAACGCCTTGTTGGCTATTATCTGCCGATGATGGCGGGTGCTACCATTGCCTATGCGCGCGCCATTCCTTTGTTGGCCGAGGATATGCTTTCCGTGCGGCCTACCATCATGGTTTCCGTGCCGCGTATTTATGAAAGAATCCATGGCAAGATCAAGGCGCAATTAGAGGAAGGGCCAGCACTCAAACGGAATCTATTCAATGCCGCCGTCGAAACAGGCTGGTCGCGTTTTGAGCATGGGCAAGGGCGCGGTTCGTGGCGCTTATCCCATCTGCTTTGGCCGTTGTTCGATAAGCTGGTGGCAAGCAAGGTGATGGCAAAAATGGGAGGCAGGCTGCGCGTCGCCATGTGCGGTGGTGCACCGATTTCTCTGCCGGTGGCGAAGCTTTTTATCGGGCTTGGCTTGCCTCTCCTGCAAGGCTATGGCCTTACCGAGGCCAGCCCCGTCATCAGTACCAACAAAGAACATGATAACGATCCGTCCGGCATCGGTCCGCCGATCCGCGATGCGCTGGTCCGCATCGGCGAGGAAGGGGAGCTTTTAGCCAAAACACCCGGCGTCATGCTGGGCTATTGGCACAATCCCGAAGCCACTGCCAAGGCCATTGATGCCGATGGCTGGTTACACACCGGCGACAAGGCGCGCATTGAAAATGGACACATCTACATCACTGGGCGCCTCAAGGAAATCATCGTCATGGCCAATGGCGAGAAGGTGCCCCCCGCCGACATGGAGATGGCCATTGCTCTGGACCCCTTGTTTGAACAGGTGATGGTCATCGGTGAAGGCAAGCCGTATTTAAGTGCGCTTGCGGTATTGAACAAGGAGCACTGGATGGGCCTGGCGGGTGAATTAGGCCTGGATCCTGCCGCCCCTGCCTCTTTAATGGATAAGCGCGTATCCAGCGCCGTGTTGCAAAGAATCGCCGAGCAATTGCGCGGCTTCCACGCCTACGCACAGGTGCGGCGCGCTGCGCTTGATCTTGAGCCGTGGACGGTGGAAAACGGGCTGATTACTCCTACGCTCAAGTTGCGGCGCAGCCGCGTAATGGAGCGGTATCATGAGGCTGTGGAGAAGCTTTATGAAGGGCATTGATTAGCTTAATTTCTAAATCATAGGTTGAAATCGTAGGGTGCGTCCCACGCACCGCGATCATTGGTGCGTGGGACGCACCCTACATAATTATCCGTGTTTCGGATGGAAGTTCTAATGCAAATCACTCATGCCACCCTGCCCGAAAATCGCCAACCCACGCTGCGCCTGGTGGCGATGCCCACCGACGTCAATGCTGCAGGTGACATTTTCGGCGGCTGGATCATCTCCCAGATCGACATCGCCGGTAGCATCGAAGCCCATCGTCGCGCCAAAGGCAGGGTTGTCACCGTTGCAGTGAATTCCGTGCAATTCCATGAGCCGGTGTTCGTGGGTGATATCGTGAGCTGCTACGCTGAAGTCACAAAAGTAGGGCGCACTTCCATCACAACCAGCGTCGAAGTTTTCACGGAGCGCGTCTGGCATGATGGCTCGAAGATCATCAAGGTAACGGAGGCGACACTGACGTATGTTGCTCTGGATGAGCATCGCAGGCCTAAGGTAGTGCCGGCAGAGTAGGTTCACAGCTCATGCGGTCAGCAGTTTCTGTAATTCCATTACCTCCGCCTGCGCGTCATTGAGGGTAATAAGGCACTGTTCGGGCGTCAGACCCAGCTTGCCACAGGCAGGAATCGTGGGCCATTCGGTTATGCCAAAATGGTGGCTGGTGCCGATGTGGCTGTACAGATTTGCCATGAGCACGACATCGACATAATCGGCTTGCGGTCCGGGGTTGCGCGCCAGGTTTTCATGTTCGGCGGCTACTGCAACCATTTCCGGGGGGAAGCTCCACGCTTCGAGGATGACTTTGCCGATCTGGGGGTGCAGGAGCGTGACCAGGCGGTCAACGGTTTGTTCGTTCTCAAGCAAGCTGGGGAACATCTCCAGTTGCATTAGAATCGGCAGCTTGCCGATATCATGTATCAGCCCGGCCAGCATGGCCTGCTCCGGCATGAGCCGGGTGAATTTATGGGCCAGAACATGGCTGATGGCTGCCACCTGAATGGTATGTGCCCATGTTGTTTTTAAGCGGTGTTTGATGGTGGTAGGCACCTGGGCCTGAAATAGCTGGCTGACGACGACACTGGTGATCAAGTTGCGTACCAGTGTGTTGCCGAGGCGGGCGATGGCAGTTTGTATGTTAAGGATTGAGCCGTTTCCTCGATAGAGCGGGCTGTTTGCTACCTGTAGCAGGCGTGCCGACAAAACAGGATCGGAGCCAATAAGCTGTGCAAGCTGTGCCGCTGTGACATTAGGGGCGGAGGCTGCTTTGCGCACCCTCATGGCTACTTCCGGAAGGGTGGGTAAAGCTATTCGTTTATGCCGGATGTCATCGAGAAGTCTGGAGATAAACCTGTCTTCGAGATCTGCTGTGATATCTTTTGTTGCGTGCTGGGTGGCCTTCATGCCGCAATCCTTTGTTTGCTGAATGTACTTATGTCTGGTTTTCGGCAGCCTCTTTGAATAACTTTAGTGTTTGATCAGGTTTCTGAAAAAGATAGCGGATAAGGCAATTCCCGGAATGCAAGTGTCGCTCCTCCTACGTTTTGTAAATGCACACTGCTATGCTCGGCAGCCTTGATTTCCACCACGGCGAGCACGTCGAAGCCGCCTTCGGGCGCCGGTTGCGCGGTGACAATAGCCCCAATGCCTTGCGTATTTTCAGTGTCGGCGCCATACAGTGCATCACCCGGTTGAGGGGCCGTGTCCGACAGGATATGGGCGAGATACATGCGCCGCTTGAGCGTGCCGAGGTAGTGCATGCGAGCTACGATTTCCTGGCCGGGATAACAGCCTTTTTTAAAGCTGACGCCGTTAATCAGGTGCAGGTTGACCATCTGCGGCACAAAGGCTTCGCTGGTGGCGGCATAGATGGTGGGGATGCCGGCACGAATGTCGAGCAGATCCCATACGCCTGCA
>CAMTYI010000184.1:0-10377 GCA_947085925.1 uncultured Gammaproteobacteria bacterium | reverse complement strand
CACGCTGACCGCTGCCATGCACCATCAGCAACAGATGCCGAGCCTCTTTTTCAGGAAGGGAATGCGCACCACCACTCAACAGCCCGTTTAACGATTGCAATGAGTAATGGGCACCGCCGTACTCAAATGTAGGTGCGTCGCTCGCATGCGCCTGCATGAGCATTTCGTAGCTGACGCGCATCACACCATCAATACTGGAATGGGGAATGGCGTAGATATGTTCGCCTTCTCCTACGACCAGCGCCTGGGTGATGGATAATGCCACCGGCAGGCGCACCGTGAACCGGCTGCCTGTGCCCTCGACGGATTCGATTTGCAGGCTACCGCCGAGCTGTTTGATCTCGTTATTCACCACATCCATACCCACACCGCGCCCGGAAATCTGCGTAACTTGCGCGGCGGTGCTGAACCCTGATTCGAGCACGAATTGCATCAGGTTGTAGTCATCAATCACGGTGTTTACGCCCAACAGGCCACGCTCAACGGCCTTGCGGCGGATGGCCGCCAGATTCAGACCACGCCCATCGTCCGCCAGCCGCAGCACCATTTCCGTGCCTTCCTTGGCAAGTTGCAGGGTAATCACACCCATCTCGGGCTTGCCCTGCGCGCGCCGGGTGACCGCATCTTCAATGCCGTGGTCAACGGCATTGCGTACCATGTGCTCCAGGGGACCCGCCATTCTATCGAGTACGGTGCGGTCCATTTCAAGGTCTTCACCGATGACCTGCAATTCAATCTGCTTGCCCACTTCCCGTGAGGTTTGCCGCACTACCCGGCGCAGGCGTGACGCCATACCTGCGAAGGGCAGCATGCGGGTGCGCATCATGCCCTCTTGCAGCTCGGTGTTGAGGCGTGCCTGTTGCAGCAACACGGTTTCCGAATCTCCGGCCTGCTTTTCCAGTTGATCCTGAATGCTGGCAAGATCGGTGGTTGACTCCATCATGCTGCGCGATAATTGTTGCAGCATCGAGAAGCGATCAAACTCCAGCGGATCGAAATCCTGCCCCTGCAACCCTGCTTCCTGATGCCGGAACAGAATTTGCGCTTCGGTTTCCATATCCAGTTTGCGCAATTGCTCGCGCAAGCGGACAACCGTCTGCTTCATTTCCGTCAAACCTGCATGGAAACCATTAATTTGCTGCTCCAGGCGAGAACGGGAAATGCTCAACTCTCCGGCCTGATTCACCAGGTTATCCAGCAGGTCGGCGCGCACACGGATTTGTTCCGTGGAGGGCTTGGGGATCAGCCATGCCGGTTCTGGAGCAGCCTCCTGTTCGGCAACGTCAGCATTCAAGGATGATTCGGACGCTATCGGGATGAGTATGTCTTCTGCATCTACAACAGGCGACTGGGCATCGTGCTTGAGGGAGGGATTGAAATCTGACGCTGCCTGCTCATCGATCGCTATTGCTTCCATCATTACCGACGAAAGGACGATACTCTCAGCAGCATCCTCCTCCACAAATGACATATCAGGCGACAGCACCGGCTCAATACTTTCATGCCTGGCCATCGCCTCCATCCTGGCGATCAGTTCGGGAGCCGCGTCCACCGGCAAGTGTAATAGCGCTGGTTCCAACATCATCTGCAGCCGATCATGTGCCTGCTGGAATGTTTCGAAAATCTCATCGGTGGCAGCAACATCACCCGCCACGATGGCGCTCAGCAAAGATTCAAAGCTATGACTGAGATCACCCATGGCGCTCATGCCTGCCATACGTGCGCCGCCCTTGAAGGTATGCAGCTCGCGCTCCAGCCTTGCTACCGGCCCGAGCACATCCGGCGCGTGCATCCAGCTTTGCAGCAGGGATTCCGTATTACCCAGAATTTCCGCCGCCTCTTCGAGAAAAATTTCGCGCACTTCATCGCTGCCACCGCCAGATGTCTCATCGTTCAACACATCGGGTGCCTCGACTTCCACAGAGGTGCCTGCCTCCATAGCAGAGGCATCAAGAAGATGCTGCGCGCGGCGTGTCAGGAAAGAAATTTTTTCCAGTGCCGTTGTCTTCCCCGGGGATTGAGCAAGCGGATTCTCCAGGCGCAACATCTCATGGAACACCCCACTGAAATCACTCAAAGCAAGCAATTCCGCCTCCGCCACCTCGCCGTGATTGCGATGAATCGTGTTGACGAGCTTTTCGAACAAGCTGCCGAGATCTCCGATGTCCTTAAAGCCCGCCATATGCGCACTGCCTTGCAAGGTATGCAGATTACGCATCAGCGGCTCCGTCACTTGGCCTTTTTTGGCCTGACCGCAGGTATCGATAAACCGCCGCACTTCTTCCAAACGTCCTTTGGATTCGGTTCTGAAGATATCCAGCAACACAGGGTCGATAACCTCATCCTGCTCCACGGGAGAGGCGACTATCGCAGTTTCGTGATGTGTTTGTGTTACCGCAACATCGGCAACGTCATTAACATGCTCGACCAGAATCGGTACAGGGGAGGCCACTGCCTGCGTCTGGTCTATCAATGCCTGGATATCCGCGCCGATATCCATCCTTATTTTAACTTGCTGGAATTGTTTCAACAGCCCTGGCATAACTGTCTGGGCATATTCCACTACATCAAACACCGGCGGCGTGACGGGAACTTCACCATCTATAACCTTGTTCAACAGATGCTCGATGGCCCAGGCGACCTCACCAATCACATTCGCGCCCACTAGCCTGCCGCTGCCTTTCAGGGTATGGAATGAGCGGCGAATATTTTTGAGGGCTTCATGATGGTTTGTATCCTGCCTCCACTGAGGATAATATTGAGCAATGGCGGCCAGTTCCTCGCCCACTTCTTCGATAAATACTTCCATCACCTCGTCTGCGTCTTCTTCCTCCTGAGTGCGCGCGATGGGTAACGATTGAACAGTCTCGATAGTACTCGCCACGACGGAATCTTCAACCGAATCGGCACTGTCCATGTTCAGAGCGAGGCTGTCTGAAACGGTCGACGGAATAATAACTTCGGGAGATTCAATTAGAAGAGGCGCGCTTTCAACAACAGCGTGCTCATCAGGCGCCGCAACCTGGATCACAGCCTCCAGCGGGTAGTCATTCACCTTATCAACCGGGTAACCCAAAGTGACTGCATTGCTTTCAGCCAGATCCAGCAGGGAATCAAGATTCATCTGACTTTCGGCCAGAGTATCCAGATAAAATTCGATACCTGTCAGCATGTCAGCTAAGGTATCCAGTGCCTCAAGGGATGGCGTGATCCTGCGCTCCATCAACTCGCGCCGGATATAGTGGTAACCCGCTTTCAACAAATTTTCAGGGCGTGTCAGTGACAGCATTTTCAAGCTGCCAATGATACGATGCAGCACAGCGGGCGCGGAACCGATCAATTCATACTGATCAGGCGCCTTGGCAAATACGATGATGTCGTCCTTCACCTTGCCCATATCAACCATGATTTCACGGATAACAGCGCGGCATAAATCGTGATACTCCGCAGTCCCGGTTTTCACAACGTCCAAGCTGCCTGCGGGTTTACTTTCAGAAGTCGCCGCATCCGGCATCTGGACATCGCGCAACAGCGACTCCACATACAGCAAGGCGTTGGCCACTTCCAGAAGGCGGGGGTCATTGAGGATAGCCCCCCCGTCCAGCATCGCATCAAGCACGCCAGTCTGTTGCCGCACACGCTGACGCAACTCCCAGCGGCCCAACATATCCAGGGTGTTTGACACTCTGGCCAACACACCCGCTATTACACGCAGTTCTTGCGGGGTATGACGTCCACCGGAGCGCGCGAAGCCATCCAATTTGGTCTTGGCCCATGCCAGCTCATCTTTGACTGCTTCCGCAGCTATCTCCAACATACCGGGGTTGGCAGCGTCGCCTCCATCGCGAGTATGCTGCGGCAGATCGGCACTGGCAGAAACCCCGGCCTGCTCACTGTTCGTGTCGGCATAGGCAATGTAATAGAGTAGATTCTTTATGAGATCAGCGGGCGGATGATCGCGCAACTCCTCGGCTCCTGCCACCATGACCCTGCCTATCTGGCGCTCCACCTGCCCCAGCAGCAACTTGATGGCATTGTTGGGTTCAAGCATTTCAGCCAGCAACCGCTCTATCAAAGCCTCGGATACTCGCCACAAGCCTTCTTCGGGGCACACCTGCTGCAACTGCACGGTCACCTGTAACAGCCGCCGCAATGCCGTTTTATTATCGGCATCGCGGTACCACACCAGCAAACCCGCCTGATACACTGGGCGCAGCCTATGGGCCAATGCCTTGATATCCCACTCCAGCTCGTCCTGCATGTCGGGGCCATGTGGGGAAACCGTAGGGATAGTCGCCGGACCAAACACCATACTCTCGGAAAGCACCGAGGCACCGGTGGCGACGCGCAAATCGTTGATCAGCGGCAAAAAAGGCTGGGGGTGATCCGCTTGAGTGTCCTGCAATCCCATCAGATAGAGTGGTAATTCCGACATGGCGCGCATCAGGGTGTCATAGACCCAACCCTTACGCCGGCTTTCATCCTTGGCAAGAACACGAACTGCCTGTTCCATTTCCCTGGTGAGTGCGAATGCCTCTGTAAGATCCAGCATTTGCAGCGCGCCGCGTACCTGATGCAACAAGGTAATACACACGTCGAGCTGTGCGGTCTCGGCAGGATGCTCCCGAAACACCCCCAACGCCTGTTGCGCCTGTTGCAGGTTTATCTCAATTTCACCCTTTACCCACTTCAGGACGCCATAATCCATATGCTCCGCCGATATCATGCGCTTACCCTTTTGTAATCAAGTATTTCCTAACCCCCAGACGCAGAGCGTCTGCGCTCTGCCGCTATCACGCGGGCAGCTTGAAACCGGCCACCGATTTCCGCAACTCACCCGCCATGCCCGTCAACTCACCGATGGACGCGGCAGCCTGCTTGGTGCCTTGCGATGTCTGTGTGGTGACATCCTGAATCATCTTCATGGTGCTGGACACTGTATTCGCCATCATCGTCTGCTGGTTGGCTGCTTCGGTAATGTCGCCAATCAAGCGGGCAAGGTTACCGGACACACTTTCGATCTCTTCGAGCGCTTTACCTGCACCCTGCGCCAACTGCGTACCCGCCACCACACCAGAGGTGCTCTTTTCCATGGAAATCACCGCCTCGTTGGTATCGGTTTGAATGGTTTTCACCAACGTCCCAATCTGCTTGGTTGAGTTCGCAACACGCTCGGACAGGCGTTGCACTTCATCCGCCACCACCGAGAAGCCGCGTCCCGCCTCGCCTGCCATTGCCGCCTGAATAGAGGCGTTCAATGCGAGAATGTTAGTTTGATCAGCAATATCATTAATCAGCCCCACGATCTCACCGATCTCCTGGGAACTTTCGCCCAGACGTTTGATACGTTTCGAGGTTTCCTGAATTTGCTCGCGAATGGATTCCATACCCTGAATAGTGCCTTGCACTGTCTCTGCACCCTTCTTTGCGATATCCACCGATTGCTGCGCCACCGCAGTTGATTGCGCGGCATTCGCCGATACGCGCTCACTGGATTTCGTCATCTCGTAAATCGCCACACCCGCAGTCTCAATTTCCTGCGCCTGCTGATCACTGGCCTCGGTGAGCCGTAGCGCGGTCGATTGGGTTTCCGTTGCGGCGGAAGCCACCTTCACCGCCGTGATATTGATCGAGCCAACCAGCCCGCGCAGCGTGTCGATAGCGTAGCCCAGCGAGTCAGCGATAGCGCCGGTGAAGTCTTCCGTCACCACAGGCTTTTTGGTCAGATCACCATCCGCCAGATCGGCCACCTCATCCAACAAGCGCAAAATCGCGTCCTGGTTGCGGCGATTCTGCTTCTCGGCGTCGGCAAGCAGGCTATTCACTTTATTAATGGCCTGATTGACGCCCTTTCTGATCGGGAAGGCAAGAGCGAACGTCAGCACCAATGCCAGAATCACCACCGCGATGAAAACCACACGGCTGTTCTCGAACGCGTCCCGCGCGCCTTTTCTGTCCGCCTCAAGGCCATTGACAATGTGCGCATCTATGTTTTTAACCAGAGCATCCATCTGCTCCGTGAGGGAGCGGTCCAGACCCCTCACCAAACCGTCCACAAGGTGGGCACTTTCGCCAGACCTGGCCTGATCATAACTCTTCAACGCCTCTCTATACTTACTCCCCAGCTCGGCGTGTTTTTTCAACACTTCGTCCACCTGGGTGGCATCAAAGCCCGAGCGCTCCGCCATAATCTTCTTTAATTCTTTCAGGCCCGCCTGCACCCGCGCATCTTCCTTATCAAACTGCCCGGCATATTTAGTATAATTTTCAGCATCGCCACCTCTGAGCAGAATATTATTCCATTCCTGAATCTGTTTCTTGAACGTTGTTTCCGCCCCCTGCGCAAGACCGGCCACCTTGACATCCACTTCAGCGTCATCCACGGCCGCCGAAACGAGCAACTGCTCTTTGTAGGTACTGTAAAATCCGAACGCACCAATGCTTACCACTGCCAGCGACATCAACCCCACCAACAGCCACAGCAAGCCATTTACACCCATATTCTGGAACATGCTTACATTCATAAGCCCGCTCGAGTTCTTGAACCCGCTTATCTTCATATCCACATCCTCTACGATTAAAAAATCCCCGGAACGCCTGATTACTTTGCCGCCTGCAGAAACTGCGGCGATGACACTAATTTACGCATATCAAACACCAGCCAAATATCGCCATCCCTGTGATACGCCGAAGGCCGTACATAGTCCATTACCCCCCCCGTCTCCAGCGTCGGCAACGAGCAACGGTCGTCGTCCAGAAAATGCCGCTGCCCCAGTACATCATCAACCAGCAGCCCTGCCAGCAGGACACCATACTGCACAATCAAAATCCGGTTATTGCCGCGCAGCGGCGTTGCATCACCACCCAGATACACATTCAAATCAATGACCGGCAACAAACGGCCACGCACATTGGCAACACCCCGCAGCCATCCTTTGGTTCGCGGCACCATTGTTAGCGGCGGACAATCCAGAACTTCCTGTACATCATGCAACGGCGCCAGCAGAAGGTTATGATCCAAAACAAAGGCCACCCCATTCCATGTGGTTTTATGTTCTTCTTCTCTAGGTAACTCCGCACCTGACGCAAGGCTGCATCGTTCAATCTCACGCAACATTTCATAGGGGGTGTGACTGGCGGAGAGCGGCATCATGGCTTAACCACCCATCGCTGCCTTGACTTTCACGATCAACGAAGACTCATCCACCGGCTTGGTGAGATAATCCTTGGCACCTTGACGCAATCCCCACACTTTGTCGGTTTCCTGATCCTTGGTGGTGACGATAATGACTGGAATAGAAGCCGTTTCCGGGTCTTTGGTAATCTGGCGTGTGGCCTGAAAACCATTGGTGCCGGGCATGACGACATCCATCAATATCAGATCCGGCTTCTCCGATTTTGACTTGGCAATACCCTCTTCCGCATTATTGGCACTCAACGTCTGGTACCCATTTTTTTCCAGCATGGTTTTCAGCACATGCATTTCCGTCGGCGAATCATCCACAATCAATATACGAGCCATTTCACATCTCCTGTAATACACTGCTGGATAGTTTTAAAACAAAAAGCGCAGAAAAACATCGCCCATTCCAAAAGCCTGTCACAACCCGGTTACATTGCCCCACCCGTGAAGGGTGCAATGCCTCATTGGCACCTCATTGCGCCCTTCACGGGCATCACGGTGATCACGGGGACACTGCCCCACCCGCGCCACCGTAATGCCTACACGGAGAGCGCGACATGTTCGTTTTCAAACCCCTGCGCCGCAACAGAAACATCATCACCCACCCCCCTGCTCTTCGCATCCTTCCGTCGCACATGGCGCGTGATAGCCCCCAGCAATTCGTCACTGGTAAAAGGCTTGGTGACATATTCTTCCGCGCCAACGATGCGGCCACGCGCCTTGTCAAACAGACCATCCTTGCTGGACAGCATGATGACGGGTGTGCTTTGAAAAACGAGGTTATGTTTGATGAGCGCGCAGGTCTGATAACCGTCCAGACGCGGCATCATGATGTCAATAAAGATGATGTCCGGTTTGTGATCGGCGATCTGCGCCAGTGACTCGAAACCATCTGTCGCCGTGAAGACTTCACACCCAACTTTTTGCAAAATAATTTCCGCTGTACGGCGTATTGTTTTACTGTCATCGATCACCATCACTTTGATGCCGGCACAGTCGTGTTCCGCGATACCATTTCCCGTCATATCTTTATATCCTCAACCACCAACTCTTATAGTCGCGGGACACTATTGAATATTTAGGGGCCGTTAAGGAATAACCAATGCTTTTCTGGTTAAGCCTCATTGTCACCTTACGGTGATTACCGCCCCTTATGCCGTCCCCACCATTCTAAATGTACAGATTAACTCTGAACGACGGCTTAGCCTTTCTCGCCAAAACCTTGAACCCCGCCGGGTCAGAAACGTACACAGCTTCTCTGGTGACTGTATCGGCAGAAAAAATATAGACTTTAAGGAAGGCCAAAAAATGGGATAGCCGCCGGGGAAAAGCGGTTTTACAGCAATTTTGGAGATGGGGGGCGCAAGCACAAAATGCGCATGGAAACGGGGGCAGGACTAAAAAAGGGGGAGAGGAAATACCGCTTTTAGGCGTTAATGTTGGGTCCGTTACACTTGACCCAACCTACATTTATTACGCGTAACGCTTGGCCGACCGCTAATGCGTCGGCTTCTGCATCAATTTGTCGGTATACGCCATTGCCACGGCGGAGACGACGAAGGTGAGATGGATAATTACCTGCCACATCATGGTTTTTTGATCCAGATGCGGGGCGTTGATGAAGGTCTTGAGCAAGTGGATGGAGGAAATGCCGATCAGGGCCATGGACAACTTGATCTTCATGGTGCTGGCATTAACATGGCTCAGCCATTCGGGATGATCCGGGTGTTCATCTTTATAGAGCCTCGAAACGAAGGTCTCATAGCCACCAATGATCACCATGATCAACAAATTGGCGATCATCACCACGTCGATCAGGCCGAGCACCACCAGCATGATTTCGGCCTCGCCAATGGTCGCCGTCTTGACGACCAGATGCTCAAGCTCCACCATGAAGTGAAAGACATAAACACCTTGGGCAACAATCAATCCAAGATACAGAGGTGCCTGAAGCCAGCGGCTCCAAAAAATCACACTGCCTAGCAAATTCAGCGAACGGTTTTTCTGGGTTTCCATAAAAATCACGCAACCAATTGATAAATTAAGTTAATTATAGCATCAACAAGAAAATCGGGGAGATTAATTGCCCAACAGTATACCACCACTTAAAACTCGATCATCTCCAACGCAGCCTGAATGGCCGCCTCCAGACTGCCGATATCGGCCCTGCCCGTACCCGCCAGATCCAGCGCCGTACCGTGATCCACCGAAGTGCGGATGATCGGCAGGCCAAGGGTTATATTGACCGCACGGCCAAAACCCGCGTATTTAAGTACCGGCAGTCCCTGATCGTGATACATCGCCAGCACCGCGTCGGCGGTTTTCAGGTATTTGGGGATGAACAGGGTGTCGGCAGGCAGGGGGCCAGTCAAGCGCATGCCTGCGGCACGAAGTTGCTCCAGCACGGGCGCGATAACATCACAATCCTCGCTGCCCAAATGCCCGCCCTCCCCTGCATGGGGATTGAGTCCGCACACCAAAACATGCGGGCTGGTGATGCCAAACCGTACACGCAAGTCGTGGTGCAAAACACGCAACACACTTTCCAGAAGCTGGGGGGTAATGGTATCGCTCACCTCGCGTAGCGGTAGATGCGTGGTGGCAAGTGCCACACGCAACCCCGGCACGGCCAACATCATCACCACTTGCGGCGCCTGGGTCAGCTCGGCGAGAAACTCGGTATGGCCGGTGAACGGAATCCCTGCTTGATTGATGATGCTTTTCTGCACGGGACCGGTAACCAGCGCATCGCAATGCCGCGCCTGACAGGCACGCGTTGCAACACGCAACGTTTCCAGCACATAGGGCGCATTGGCCGGATCAAGATGACCACACACGGCAGCATTGACTAGCGGCACAGGGATGATTTTGAGGACGCCCGTTCGTGAGGATGTGGCCGGCTGGGCGGGATCAAACTCCTCCAGCCGCAACGGCAGCCCCAGCAGGCGCGCACGAGACTCCAGCAGGCCAGGATCAGCCGCAACCACAAACTCGGCATCACGGGCTTGCTGGGCGATCTGCACACACAGGTCCGGACCAATGCCGGCGGGTTCACCGGGAGTCAATACGAGACGGGGCAGCATGGCGACTATAAAGGACGAGCGAAAGGATTACGGGGCATCGTCCAACCGGAATTCCACATAAGCTTCATCGCGCAAACGGCGCAGCCAGATCTGGGATTCTTCTTCCATCTT
>CAMTYI010000183.1:0-19631 GCA_947085925.1 uncultured Gammaproteobacteria bacterium | reverse complement strand
CGCCCTTCACCGCCCGGCCGACCTTGCCGTCCTCGATCAGATAGGCCTCGGAGGCCGAGAAAACGAACTTGCCCGAGGTGATGTCGACCTGGCCGCCGCCAAAATTGACCGCATAGAGGCCGCGCTTCACCGAGCGGATGATCTCCTGTGGTTCGTGCAGCCCTGGCAGCATGTAGGTGTTGGTCATGCGCGGCAGCGTCGTGTGCGCGAAAGATTCGCGTCGCCCGTTGCCGGTCGGCTTCATGCCCATCAGTCGGGCGTTCTGGCGATCCTGCATGTAGCCGGTGAGGATACCGTCCTCGATCAGCACGGTGCGGCTGGTCGGGGTGCCCTCGTCGTCGATGGACAAGGATCCGCGGCGCGACGAAATGGTGCCGTCATCGACCACGGTGACGCCCTTGGCCGCCACCGAAGTTGACGGCATACAGGCCGTTTTTCACTGAGGCGATGATTTCTTGTGGGTCATGTTCACCGGCCAGCATGTAGGTGTTGGTCATGCGCGGCATGGGCAGGTGGGCGTAGGACTCGCGGCGGCCGTTGCCGGTGGGGGCGACGCCCATCAGGCGGGCGTTCATTTTGTCCTGCATGTAGCCCTTGAGGATGCCGTTTTCGATGAGTACAGTGCGCTGCGTGGGGGTGCCTTCGTCGTCAACATTGAGCGAGCCACGGCGGCTGTCCAGGGTGCCATCGTCCACCACGGTGCATAGCGGGGAGGCGACGCGCTCGCCGATGCGCCCGGCAAATGCGGAGGTGCCTTTGCGGTTAAAGTCGCCTTCCAGTCCGTGGCCGATCGCCTCGTGCAGCAGCACGCCCGGCCAGCCTGGCCCAAGCACCACTTGCATGGCGCCAGCGGGTGCGTCGCGCGCATCAAGGTTGACCAGCGCCTGCCGTACTGCTTCGCGCGCATAACCCAGCGCACGCCCGTCTCCTGAAAAAAACGCGTAACCGGCACGCGCGCCACCACCGCTCGACCCTTGCTCTCGACGGCCATTGTGTTCGACGATCACGCTTACGTTGACGCGCACCAGCGGACGCACGTCGGCAGCCAGGGTGCCGTCCGACGCGGCCACCAGCACCACGTCATAGACGCCCGCGAGGCTGACCATCACCTGCTTGACGCGCGGATCCTGCTTGCGCGCCTCTGCGTCCAGCGACTCCAGCAAGGCCACCTTATCTTGTTCGGGCAACGTCCCCAGCGGATTGGTAGGCAAATACAAGGCATGGCCTGCGACGGCTGACAAGGTTTTTACCCGGTGCTGCTGTCCGCTGCGGGCGATGGCGCGCGCAGCGAGGGCGGCCTCGGTCAGCGCGGGCAGGGCGATTTCATCGGAATACGCAAAGCCGGTTTTTTCGCCGCTGATGGCACGCACACCAACGCCGCGATCTATGCTGTAACTGCCTTCCTTGACGATGCCGTCTTCCAGCGACCAGGATTCGTAATGCGTGGCCTGAAAATAGAGGTCGGCGCTGTCCACAGCGTGGTTCAATACCTGACCCAGTACGCCGTGTAGATCTGCCTCGGTAAGGCCCGAAGGAGCAAGCAACATGTGGCGGGCAATATCAAGCGATGTATTCATGATTTCGGGTTCCTGGTTTAATGGCTGCTGTTACGCGCAGCGCAGCTTGCGGTGTTGTATCGACGGAAAGTTGCGGCGAATGCTCTCCAGGCGTCCGCGGTCAATCTCCGCGCTGACAAACCCTGCGCCGCGCGGCAGACGATCCAAAATGATGCCCCACGGCCCGACGATCATACTGTCGCCGTGGGTTTCGCGTCCGCCGACGTGATAGCCGCCCTGGGCTGCGGCAACCACATAGCACAGATTTTCCACGGCGCGGGCGCGCACCAGCGTTTCCCAGTGGGCCTTGCCGGTGATGGCGGTAAACGCCGATGGCACCGCTACCAGCTCCACGCCATCATCCAGCATGCGCCGGAACAACTCCGGGAAGCGCAAGTCGTAACACACCGCCAGGCCCAGTCTGCCGAAAGGGGTATCCACCACCAGCGTCGTGTCTCCGGCTTCGGTTGTACCCGATTCGATATAGTTTTCTCCGCTTTCTTCGACGCGCACGTCGAACATATGTATCTTGTCGTAACGCGCCACGCGCTCGCCTTTGGCATTAAACAGCAGGCAGGCGGCCCGCACCTTGTCGGGATTGTTCGCCACCAGCGGGATAGTGCCGCCCACCAGCCAGACACCGTTTTTTGCGGCCTGCTGGGAGAGGAAATCCTGGATCGGCCCTTGCCCGTCCTGCTCGCGGATCTTGACCTTATCAAATTCCGCGACACCCATAATGGCGAAATTCTCAGGCAATACGATCAGCTCCGCACCCGCTTGCGCGGCATTGCGAATGTGTCTGGCGGCCTCCAGCAGGTTGGCGCTGACGCTCGGCCCGCTGGCCATCTGAATTGCGGCGACGCGGCTCATGGGGGCGCTCCTTGATCCATGGGGGGGATATCCACAACAGGAAAGGTCGCCATGCCTGCGCTGCCCGATTGGCTGGCACTCTCCTTGCCCGTGTTATTGCTGGGTGCGGCGAGAACAGCAAGCTCTATGGCACCGCCAGCGCCACCCTGTACCATCTCGATGCGATCGGAAGACATGCCCAGCGCTACCAGCCAATCGCGCAGCTCCTGCGCCCACGCAAGGCCTTCCTCGCCACGAGGGTGGCGCAGCGCGATGCGGCTTGCAGGCCTGTTCATGACATCCTGCATCGCAGCCACAAGCGGAGGCATTGATACGAGGGTCTCGCCGTTGCGCGGGTTCGCCCACTGCTCCGCCGTCACGGTAAGCAGTGGCGCCGCATCCGGCAGGGGGTCAGCGGCATGGGATAAAACGGGAACGCAAAAAACACCCGCCAAAAAGCACGCGCTTTTCATCAGGTGTCGATTAACATCAAAATGCCGCATGGGTTTTCATCCGGTAATTATTAATAGTGCCTCAAATACCCTGAAGGGCACGAGTACCCTTCAGGGTATGAATACAGTAAAGGGCACGAACGCAGAATAAGGTGTCCTTAGTATACTTTAAAATGTATCGGCCTCGCGTCTCTTAAACACAGTCGTGTCTTCATGTGGGGGTGTGTTACCCCTCCCCAGCTTTTCCGTTACAATGCCGCAATAGATTGAGCAGTTGCTCGCGCATGATTTCATCAAGGAATTCCCCATGACCGTCCGCACTCGTTTTGCCCCCAGCCCCACCGGCTATCTCCATATCGGCGGCGCCCGTACCGCGCTGTTTTCCTGGTTGTATGCGCGCAAGCACGGCGGCACGTTTATTCTGCGCATCGAGGACACCGATCTGGAGCGCTCCACGGCGGAGTCGGTGAATGCGATTCTGGAGGGGATGACGTGGCTGGGTCTGGAATACGATGAGGGGCCGTTTTCACAGAGCGACCGCTTTGACCGCTACCGCGAGGTGGCCCGGCGGTTGTTGGCCGAAGGCAAGGCCTATCACTGTTACTGCTCCAAGGAGCGGCTTGAAACGCTGCGCAATGAACAAATGGCAAAAAAAGAAAAGCCGCGCTATGACGGCTATTGCCGGGATATGAAAGATGCTCCGCCGCCCGGTGTGCGTCCGGTGATCCGCTTCAGGAATCCGCAAGAGGGTTCCGTCGTGGTCGAGGACTCAGTTCGCGGAAGGGTAACGTTCAGTAACGACGAGCTGGATGATCTGATCATCGTGCGTTCGGACGGCACGCCCACCTACAATTTCACCGTGGTGGTGGACGATCATGACATGAACGTAACGCACGTCATTCGCGGCGATGACCACCTCAACAACACACCGCGCCAGATCAATATCCTGAAAACACTCGGGGCCACACCGCCGATCTACGCCCACGTTCCAATGATCCTCGGCGAAGATGGCGCACGCTTGTCGAAGCGCCACGGCGCGGTGAGCGTGATGCAATACCGCGAGGACGGTTTTCTGCCCGAAGCAGTGCTGAACTATCTGGTGCGGCTGGGCTGGTCGCACGGTGATCAGGAGATATTTTCGACTGATGAAATGATCAGTCTGTTCGACACCAACAATGTCAACACTTCTGCATCCACCTTCAATCCCGGCAAGCTGCTGTGGCTCAATCAGCATTACATCAAGACCAGCGACCCCGCCCATGTAGCGCATCATTTGAGCTGGCACATGGGGCGTATCGGCATTGATCCTGCCGCCGGCCCGGAACTGGTTGAGGTGGTCAAAGCGCAGCGTGAGCGCGCCAAGACCCTGGTGGAAATGGCGCACAACAGCGCATTTTTCTACCGGGATTTCGACGCCTTTGACGAAAAAGCCGCCACTAAAAACCTCAAGCCCGAGATTCGGGATATCCTGGCAGGGCTGCGCACACGCCTTTCCGATTTGCCAGAGTGGAACGCCGAGGGGATTCACCAAGCAGTGACGGAAATTGCCGAGGCGCACGGCGTGAAGATGGGCAAGCTCGCCCAACCGCTGCGCGTGGCGGTGTGCGGCACGGATGTGTCGCCGCCGATTGACGTAACGGTCGCCCTGATTGGCCGCGAGCGGACGTTGCGGCGGATTGATAAGGCGCTGGCGTATATCGAAGCAGCCAGCTAAATTCCGCCCTCATGCGGAAATGTCACCAGGTGATTCGCCGCAATGCGGATGCCCACCCATTCGTTGATGGCGTGATCATGGTGACTGGGGAACAGGGCGAGCACCTTGCTGCCGCTGGCCAGCCTTAGCGTGTACATGATCGAAGCGCCCTTGAAGGCCTTGTTGAGAATTTCGCCGCGCAGAGTACTTTCCATGCAGGGCACGATATCATCGGGGCGCAGCAGCACATCCACCTTGGTGCCTGTCGCCCAGGGATAGGCGCGGTCACCGCTAATCACGCCAACTTCGGTTTCTACCGTGTCGGGGGTCAGTAGTTTCCCGGCGAGAAACACCCCCTGGCCGATGAAGTCGGCGACGAAGCGGTTGGCGGGTTCATGGTAGAGATTGAACGGCGTATCCCACTGCAATATGCGCCCTTGGTGCATGATACCCACCATCTCGCCGAGTGCGAACGCCTCCTGCTGATCGTGTGTAACCAGGATGGTGGCAATGTTCTGGCTTTTGAGAATATCACGCACTTCCAGCCCGAGCCGTTCACGTAACTCGACATCGAGATTGGAGAAAGGCTCGTCCATCAGGATCATTTCAGGTTGTGGCGCCAGCGCCCGTGCCAGGGCAACACGCTGTTGCTGGCCTCCCGATAGCTCGTGAGGATAGCGCTTACCCAGCCCGCCCAATCCCACTATATCCAACAGACGTGCAACCGTCTGCCGCCTGTCCTCTTTTGAGGCATCGCGCAGACCGAAACCGATATTGGACGCAACATCCATGTGCGGAAACAGCGCGTAATCCTGAAACACCATCCCCAAGCGGCGCTTCTCCGGCGGGAGGGTGTGACCAAGGCGAGAAACGGTCCCGCCGCGCAATACAATTTCCCCGCCGTAAACAGGCTCAAATCCCGCAATGGCACGCAACACTGTGGTCTTGCCACAACCGCTCGGTCCCAGCAGACAGGCCAGCGTACCCTGGTTGATACGCAGCGAAAGGTCGCGCACCACCGTGTTGCTGTTATAGCGGCACTCGATGTTTTTGAGTTCGAGGAGGGGGGTCATGTGAATAATTTGGTAGGTTGGGTCAAGGAGCGTATGCTCCGGACCCAACAATAACCTATGTTGGGTCCGCTGCGCTTCGACTGCATGGATGCAGGAGGTAGGGCAACGCACGGAGCGGTTGCCGAGACCCAACCTACAAGTATTCTCATTTTTTTACGAGCAACAGTTCTAACAGCGCCTTTTGTGCATGCAGGCGATTCTCCGCCTCATCCCACACTACGCTCTGCGGCCCGTCGATCACCTCGGCGCTAACTTCCTCGCCGCGATGAGCGGGCAGGCAGTGCATGAACAGGGCATCGGGTTTGGCGTGCGCCATGATTTCGGTATTGACCTGATACGTTGCAAAGTCACGCAGACGTTTCTCCTGTTCTTCCTCCCAGCCCATGCTGGTCCAGGTGTCTGTGACTATCAGGTCGGCATTGTGCGCGGCAGAGGCCGCATCGCGCATGAGCGTGACATGCCCGCCGCCGGATTTCAAGATTTCACTGTCAGGCTCATAACCTTGCGGGCAGGCAACGCGCAGGTGGAAATCGAACTGGCGGGCGGCGCTGATATAGGTGTGGCACATGTTGTTGCCGTCACCGATCCAGGCCACGGTTTTACCCTGAATATCGCCACGGTGCTCGAACCATGTCTGCATGTCGGCCAGCAACTGGCACGGGTGCCATTGATCGGTGAGGGCATTGATCACCGGCACGCGTGAGTGAGCGGCGAAGCGCTCGATGAGTTCATGGGCATAGGTGCGGATCATGATCACATCCACCATGCGTGACAACACGCGCGCGGTGTCCTCCACCGGCTCGCCGCGCCCAAGCTGGGTGTCGCGCGGGGACAAAAAGATTGCGCTGCCGCCGAACTGGGCCATGCCGGTCTCGAATGAGACGCGAGTCCGTGTCGAGGATTTCTCGAACACCATGCCGAGCACCTTGTTTTTCAGAGGCTCATGGACTTTTCCTGCGTACTGCAACGCTTTGAGCTCAATCGCGCGCTGAATCAGCGCCCTAAGCTCGGCAGGACTCAAATCCGTTAAGGTAAGAAAATGACGTGGGACCATTGGAGTTTCCAGCAACAATAAATCAGGCGGCATCCGCAAAATCGCGGACCAACACGGTCAGGTGATCGACGATCATGTCCGCCTCGGCCTCGGTGAGAATCAGCGGCGGCAGCAGGCGGATAACCCGCTCCGCAGTGACATTGATCAGTAGCCCGCGCTCGCGCGCCTGGTGCACCAGCGCGTAGCAGGGACGATCCAGCTCGATGCCGATCATCAAACCTTGAGCGCGAATCGCAGTGACATGCTTGTAATCGCCCAAGGCACGCGTAAGGCCATTGAGCAGGTATTCCCCCATGGCTGCGGCGTGCGCGACGAGGTTTTCCTGCTCCATGGTTTTGAGCACGGCCAGCGCAGCAGCGCACGCCAGCGGGTTGCCGCCGAAGGTGGAGCCATGCGAACCGGGTTGCAACACCTCGCCTGCCTGCCCGCGTGCCAGGCAGGCGCCGATGGGCACACCATTGCCGAGCGCCTTGGCGAGCGTCATGACATCGGGTGCCGCGCCGCTGTGCTGCCAGGCGAACCACTGGCCGGTACGGCCCATGCCAGTCTGGATTTCATCAAGCATCATCAGCCAGCCATGCTCATCACACAGGGCGCGCACGCCGGACAGGTAGTCATCAGCGGGGATGTTGACGCCGCCCTCACCCTGGATGGGCTCAATCAGCACGGCGACAATGTTGGGACTGTTGCGGGCAACGCTGCGCAGCGCCTCCAGGTCGTTATAGGGGACACGCACAAAGCCCTGCACCAGCGGCTCAAACCCCGCCTGGATCTTGCGATTGCCGGTGGCGGTGAGTGTGGCGAGGGTGCGCCCGTGGAAGCTGCCTTCAGTCACCACGATAGTAGGTATCGCTACGCCCTTGCGATGGCCGTGGAGCCGCGCAATCTTGATTGCCGCCTCATTGGCCTCCGCACCGGAATTTCCGAAAAACACCTTGTCCATGCCTGACAAACGCATAAGCTGCACGCCCAGCTCGTCCTGCAAGGGGATTCCAAAATGATTGGAGGTATGCACCAGCGTTGCCGCCTGTTTGCACACGGCCTCGGTTACTGCCGGGTGGGCATGGCCGAGATTGCAAACGGAAACGCCGCTGAAAGCGTCCAGATATTTATTGCCCTGCGTATCCCATAGCCACGACCCAGCGCCACGCTCAAAACTGACGGGCTGACGGGAATAGGTGTTCATCAACGGTTGCTGTGTGTTGCTAGACATGACAATTATTCACGCTTCGTACCCGTGAATCCCCGTAATACCCGTAAAGGGCACAATGAGGGGACAATGGGGCATAATGTTCCAAAACAAAAAGGCAGTCAAAAGACTGCCATAGAGGTCAAAAGATAATATTACAGCGTCCCCGTGGCAATGTCACGGGGACGCTGTAATTTGCACGGGGGATACCCCGTGGCGGGATCTGTTACGAAGCCAGATTCTTCGCCACGAAATCCCAGTTCACCAGGCTCCAGAAGTGCTCGACATAGGAGGGGCGCGCGTTGCGGTAATCAACATAATAGGCATGTTCCCATACGTCGCAGGTGAGCAGCGCCTTTTGCCCGGCGGTCATGGGGGTGGCGGCGTTGGATGTTGAGACAATGGCGAGCGCGCCGTCTTTGTCTTGTACCAGCCAGGCCCAGCCGGAGCCGAACGTGGTGATGGCGGTCTGGGTGAATTTCTTTTTGAACTCATCAAACGAGCCGAAGGCTTTGTTGATAGCATCAGCCAATGCGCCGGAAGGCTCGCCGCCGCCATTGGGGCTAAGGCAGTGCCAGTAAAAGGTGTGATTCCACACCTGCGCGGCATTGTTGAAAACGCCGCCGGAGGATTTCATGATAATCTCTTCCAGCGACAGATTTTCGAACTCGGTGCCGGGAACAAGATTGTTCAGGTTGTTAACATACGCCTGGTGGTGCTTGCCGTAGTGGTATTCGATGGTTTCTGCCGAGATGTGGGGTTCCAGGGCATTCTTGGCATAGGGTAATTCAGGCAATGCGTGCGCCATGTTTCTCTCCTCATAATGTGTAAAATAATGCCGCGTCGCGGATAAGAATGAGTCTAGGGGAGAGCGGCTATCAATGCAAGATTTCATGTCCCCTACTTTAACGCTGGATTGTTACAATAAAGCGAAAACTGTTACATTATTGGTGTCGTAACTAGAAACGTCCACTATCCCGGAGCTTTGCCCCTTGCGTATAGCACTCCTAGAAGATGACCCGGAGCAGGTAACGCTGCTGCAGAATTGGCTGCATCCGGCAGGCTACAGTTGCCATGTTTTTGTCACAGGCGAGGCCTTGTTGCATGACTTGGGGAGAGACACTTTCGATGTGCTGATAATTGATTGGGAACTCCCCGGCCTAAGTGGCATTGATGTGGTTATGCGTATCCGCGAGCGGCTGGACTGGCGCATCCCCATTCTGTTTGTGACGGCGCGCGAGCGCGAGCAGGATATCGTGCAAGCCTTGGAGACGGGGGCGGACGATTACATGGTCAAGCCCGTGCGGCAGATGGAGATACTGGCGCGCCTCCGGGCGCTGCAACGCCGCACTGGAGCGCCTGAAACGACGGAATTTGCCCCTTATCGTTTCAACCGGGCCAGCCGGACAGTAAGTTATGACGAACAGGCTGTGCAACTGACCGCCAAGGAGTACGAGCTTGCTGAGTTCCTGTTCCGCAATGCGGGACGGTTGCTCAGCCGAGGCCATATATTGGAAAGCGTCTGGGGCCAGCGTGCTGATTTGAATACGCGCACAGTGGATACCCATGTCAGCCTGATCCGCCAGAAGCTGGACATTGGGCCGCACAATGGATGGCAGCTCAGCACGGTCTACCGTCATGGCTACCGGCTGGAAAGTGTGGCAAGTGATTCCCCGTCAGGCACCTGAGCAAAAAAATCCCCCTTGCGGGGGAAGTGGGGAGGGGTACTTTATTATTGTTTGGTCTGCAACAAATCCCTGATCTCGGTCAGCAACCGTTCTTCCGCAGAGGGTAGTGATGGAGGGGCGGAAATTGGAGCGGGTGTTGGTGCGGGGGCCGAGCCAGAGTCAAGCGCAGCTTCTTCCTGCTTTTTCATTGAATTTATCGCCTTTACCGCCACGAAAATGGCGAAGGCGATAATCGTAAAGTCGATGATGGTTTGCAGGAATTTCCCGTATTTCACGGTAACCGCTGCGGCGCTCGCTGTCGCTTCCTGTAAGGTGATCGCCAGGTCGGAGAAGTTAACCCCACCGATAAGCATGCCAATCGGCGGCATGATCACATCTTCCACCAAAGACGACACGATCTTGCCAAACGCCGCGCCGACGATGATACCCACCGCCATATCGATCACGTTGCCCCTTACTGCAAACGCTTTGAACTCTTGTAACATGCTCATGGCATTATCCTCCTGAAAGACTGTTCCGGATTACCGGTTATGCTATTTCAACTTTAAGACGCCAATAATCATGTGGTGCGTGGGAGGCACCCTACAATTCTGATTTAATTTGCTCCTTTAAAACCCATACACCAGCGTCACCGCAGTTTCGGTATCCGTTTTCTTTGCCGTAATGGGCGCATCAGAAATGTGTCTTGCGGTGAATGATAACTTCATTGCCAGACCGCCCACCAGTTGTGCCGTGAGCGCCGTTACCGAGCGGGTGACCGTAGACTTGCTGCCGAAATCGCTAGTCACGTTTTGGCTGAACGATGCCGTTGGGCTGAATTTCCACAGCAGATTGCCCGCGACACGGCCGATCAACTCACTGTCGGAATCGCCGGTTTTGAACTTGGTTTGACGTGCGCCGGGGCCTGCTTCCAGATCCAGCGTCAGGTTGCTTTGGTTGATAACGCGCCGGCCGTAACCCAACACTTCGGTCAAACGGTAATCAAACCCGGCAAAACGGTCACTCTCATAGCCCACCGTACCGAACATGTAATTCAACTCATCAAACTTGTAATCACTCTTGCCGGACAGCAGGTAACGCTCTGCCGTTGTACGCACAGCGTCGGAAGAGTTCAGAGCATCGAATTTCCCGGTGTGGCGCCATTGTTCCTTCTCGTATACCACGCCAGCGGAGGCCTTGACCGTTGTGGTCTCGGTATTACCGCTGGTCGCAACCACACCCAGTCCTGCCTCGCCCTTCCAGGGTTTGGGGGCATCTTCCGCCATCGCCGGAACAGTGGCACCCAATAACGCGATTGCTGCTGCAATATTTCTGATAGACATCGTGATTCTCCTTGTCAAAAAAATGGTGGCTGCATCAGCATGAATAAACCCACCCGATACAGCCACCCATACTTTAAACCCTATTACTGCAGGATATGCAATTCTACACGGCGGTTCTGCGTTTGTCCTGCGGCAGTGGCGTTATCTGCCACCGGATTGGCTGCACCGTAGCCTTTGGCGCTGAGCTTTTCTGCCTTCACGCCACGGCTGATCAGGTAATTGGCAACCATCTGGGCACGCTTCTGAGACAACTTCTGGTTCACGGAAGCGGAACCGCGACTGTCCGTATAGCCGGCCACTTCAACGGTGATCTCCGGCCGCTTTGACAAGGTTTCGGCTGCACCGTTGAGGATGTCGATGGAGCCTTTGGTCAAGCGATCAGTTGATGTCTCGAAGTTCACGCCCTTGAGTACGATGACCTCGGCGATCTCGCAGCCGTTGTTGTCAACCTTGACGCCTGCTTTGCTGTCAGGGCAACGGTCTTTGCTGTCCATCACGCCATCTGCATCGCTATCCAGCTCACACCCTTCGGCATTGACTTTGGCGCCAGCAGGTGAGTTCGGGCAACGATCCTTGCTGTCCATAACGCCATCTGCATCGCTGTCCAGCTCGCAGCCTTCGGCATTGACCTTGGCACCAGCGGGTGAGTTGGGGCAACGGTCTTTGCTATTCACTACACCATCCGCGTCGCTGTCCAGCTCACACCCTTCGGCATTGATCTTGGCGCCGGTAGGCGTATTGGGGCAGCGGTCTTTTTTATCCGCCACACCATCGTTATCGCTGTCCATGGGAGGTGCGGGCGGAGCAACCACTGCTGCCACGACGGGCGCGACCATCGCTACTGGCGCAACCGCTTTCGCACCCAGTGGAATCACCAGGCCCACATTGACCAGCCAGTCGCCAAAGCGTTTTTCGCCAGGGATGCTGTTGTCATCACGGTCTATGCGGTAACGCGCATCAGCACGCAGAGCCAGGCCGTAATCGTTAAAAGTGTGCATCACGCCCAAGCCGGCATTGGCCATGGGATTGGTGTTGCGGCTCCCGGCATAGGTGGTCCTGAGTGCGCCTGCACCGATTACGGCATAAGGGGCAAAGCCAGGGTTGCGATTAAAAAAGTACAACCCATCCAGCAGCAGGCCGCGCTGCCGGAAGGTGTTCGCGCCATTATCCGTATGCAGATTATCACCGACGCCGCTGAATTCCAGATTCCAAGAGTCGCTTACTGATCTGCCGACCCCAAGCTGTCCACCCAGGTGATTCTTGGCCTGGCGATCATCATCCGCACCAATGAACGATACTGATGGCGCCACATACCAGCGACTATCCGGCTCGCCCGCACCAGCTTGAGCGCAAACCAGCAGCGCCGCCGAAGCAGTTAAAACGTGTGCCACATTTCTTTTTTTCATAAAACCATCCTCCACAATTTTATAATTCGGAATTAGCCATGATTCACGACATCGAGTACCTTTGAAAAAGCCCGTGACGCCGTTTCCCAAAGGTGTGGCACATGGTAATGAGGCACACCTTGCGGCACAATGGGTCAGGGCTGTAATTAACAAACCTTAACATTGTTGGAAATATGGGAAAGTTTTTATGTGCGGCATTTGTGGTGAATTGCGATTTGACGGCGGCGCGCCCGACCTGGCGGCGTTGCAGCGCATGATGGCTCAGCTTGCGCGGCGCGGGCCGGACAATGAGGGTGGTTACTCCTCCGGCCCAGTGGCGCTGGGGCATCGGCGGCTCGCGATTATCGATCTCTCCGAGCGTGCCAACCAGCCGATGGTAGACAGCGAACTGGGTGTTGCTGTGGTGTTCAACGGCACAATCTACAACTACCGTGCCCTGCGCGCTGAATTGCAGGCACTGGGTTATCGCTTTTTTTCCGATGGCGATACCGAAGTCATTATCAAGGCCTATGCCGCATGGGGTTCCGCCTGCGTCGAGCATCTTGATGGCATGTTCGCCTTCGCGGTGTGGGATAGCCGTAACCAACGCCTCTTTCTTGCGCGCGACCGGCTGGGCATCAAGCCGCTCTATTACAGCCGCAACGGGCAAGCACTGCGCTTCGCCTCCAGCCTGCAAGCCCTGTTGGCGGCGGGCAATGTGGATACCTCCATTGACCCGGTGGCGCTGCATCATCAGTTGACATTGCACGCAGTGGTGCCTGCGCCACGCACCCTACTCAACGGCGTGCGCAAACTGGAGCCCGCCACTACACTAACGGTGGATGCGCGGGGCGCGACTGCTTTCAATACCTACTGGCGGTTGCATGCGACGCGGCCAACCACCACCAAAGGAGAAGCTGAATGGGTGGAGGCCGTCCACACCACACTGCGCAACGCGGTGCAAAGCCATCTCAGCGCGGCGGATGTGCCGGTGGGCGTGCTGCTCTCTGGTGGGCTTGATTCAAGCCTGCTGGTGGCGCTGCTCGCCGAGGCGGGCGTAAATGATCTGCGCACCTTTTCGGTGGGCTTTGAAGACCAGCCAGAGGAGCGCGGCAGCGAGTTTGAATATTCGGATCAGGTGGTGCAACGCTATGGCACACGCCACCACAAATACACCGTTCCCAACGGCGACATCCTGGACCGTCTGCCCGAGGCGATACGCGCCATGGCCGAACCAATGGTGGGCCAGGATGCCGTGGCGTTTTATTTGCTCGCCGAGCGCGTCTCCCAGGAGGTGAAGGTGGTACAAAGCGGTCAGGGCGCAGACGAGGTGTTCGGCGGCTATTTCTGGTATCCACAGATGCAGGCTGAAACAGGCGCGGATCTGGAGCGTTTCCGCAAGCATTATTTCGATCGCAGCCATGCCGAATTTCTGGAGACGGTGACGGAACGCTATCACGGTGAGGATCATACCTCGGCAATTGTGGCGGCGTTGCTCGCAGCCCCCGGCGCGGATACCTTTCTGGATCGGGTGCTACGCATGGATGTGACGACACTGATCGTCGATGATCCAGTCAAGCGCGTCGATAACATGACCATGGCCTGGGGCCTGGAGGCGCGCGTGCCATTTCTCGATCATCATGTGGTGGAGCTGGCCGCGCAGATGCCAGTGGAGCTGAAGCTGAAAGAAGGCGGTAAATACCCGCTCAAGGCCATTGCGCGCGGGCGGCTGCCGGATGCCGTAATCGACCGCCCCAAGGGCTATTTCCCGGTGCCCGCCCTCAAGTACGTGCGTGGGCCGTTCCTGGAGTTTATGCGCGGCGTGCTGGATTCGCAGGCCTGCCGCAACCGGGGATTGTTTCAGCACGGTTACGTGGAAAAACTGCTCGCCGCACCGGAGAGATACCTGACACCGCTGCAAGGCAGTAAGCTGTGGCACCTGGCGCTGCTGGAGTGCTGGTTACAACTGAATGTACCCTGAAGGGCACAATGTCGATGGCAAATAACCAAGTAATTGAGTCGGGAATTGTTTTGGGCTGGATTTGCAAGTAGAATTACACTTAACCGGACCGCTTGTCCTATTATCTAATCGGCCAGCCTAACGCGGCGGCACAATCTGAAAACGAGGTATCTATGGAAATTATGGAAATCATCGACCAACAGGTCAAAAGCAGCCCCGTCCTCATCTACATGAAAGGCACGCCGCAGATGCCGATGTGCGGCTTCTCCAGCCGCGCCGTCCAGGCTCTGCGCGCCTGCGACGCCGACTTTGCCTTTGTCAACGTGCTCGAAGACGCAGAAGTCTTCGAAAACCTGCCCCGCTACGCCAACTGGCCCACCTTTCCGCAGATCTACATCAACGGCGAACTGATCGGCGGCTGCGATATCACCCTGGAGTTGTACCAGCGCGGTGACTTGCAGAAAATGGTGGATGAGATAAAGGCGAAGAAGGAAGCGGCGGCTGGTTGACGGCGTTATTTTCCATCTGCGATCAGAGTCAGTACTGATGTCGTTAAGTTGAATTGGTGCGCCGTACTCCCCCCGCAGGACGTGTGAGACATGCGGGGGGATGCTTTACAATAGGGAGTTCGTCGATCGTCCTCTATGCCGCAATACTCAGGGGCAATTGTCCCACCCCAAGCAGGCACACCTTCAAGTCACGCCCCCCCAAGATCATGCTCAATGCCGAACAGATGCGCATGTTGCCGCAGTGTTTCACGATGATTTCCGATCCGCGCAGCGCTCTAGTATACGCCATAGTCTGCACTGTAGTGCTGTGCATCGCTACGGGTGTGACGCTGTGCGGTATGCGCTGCATCCCTTGATCGAGATCGTGAAATATCGCATTAACAATTATTCGCCTGCCTACAGGCGTTACCTG
Organism: uncultured Gammaproteobacteria bacterium; assembly: GCA_947085925.1. Classification (GTDB taxonomy): domain Bacteria; phylum Pseudomonadota; class Gammaproteobacteria; family Ga007554; genus LNEJ01. The sequence goes on along the minus strand of CAMTYI010000183.1, from coordinate 4,489 downwards.
GTTAGGTGAAAGTTTTCAACTTTAACTGAAAATTAACTATCTTAAGATTCCGCTAAAGTTTACCAAAAAAATTGCCGCTACTCATTCCGTGCTTGATATTACTGCAGCGTCTGTAAAGTTTTTGGGGGTATGCTGTGCTTGAGAAATGGCTGGCCAACATCAGTTGGCGGAAAAAGATTTTGGGGCTTTCTGGCCTGTTTGTTCTGGGGATTACTGGCGTTGGCCTGTTCGGCGGTTACACCATCCATCACCAGAACCACACCATACAGGCCGCGCTCAGCGAATCACAGAAACGCGTGGAGGCTGCCACGAACGCCCAAGTTGCCATTCTATCAATGGCCAGAGCCCAGGCACAGATTATCGCAGCGCAGGAGCCAGTGGATATCCGCAAGGCAGCTATTTCAGCCATCAAGGGTGCGGCGCTGCTTGACGAAAACATTCAAAACCTGGGAACAACCTTGAAGGGACAGCCGGAGGTTGAAGAACTTATCAAACTTCTGACGGAAATGAAGCCCGTATCGCTGGAGGTGATTAAGGCGGCGCGCGCAAACGACGACGTACTGGCGATAGGGAGGAGCAAGGAAATGCTTGGCTCCATGAATCGCGTCGAAGAGCTATCGGGCAATCTCGTGACACAAGAGCGCACGACCTTAACAAATCGTATGGCAGAGCAGATGGCGGAGGGCAAGCATGTTATTGTCATGCTGGGGGTTCTTGTCGGGATTGGGATTGTGGTTGGCACGATAGTCAGTTTGTTTGCCGCCCATATGGTCACCAAACCCTTGTTATCCCTGGAAAGCTCCATGGCCGCTCTGGCAACTGGTGACTTAGGCATAAAACTCGCTGACGCAGGCACGGATGAAATCGGCAGGACTATCAATGCCATGTCCCGAACCGTGATCAATCTGCATGACATTGTCGAAAGAATTCATCAGGGGGCAAGCCAATTAACCATCAAGGCCCAGGATGTCAGCCACACGGCTGACCAAATCCGTGGTGTCTCGACAACATTGCATGGCAGCGTCAGAAACATCAAGGATGATGTCACCATCGCACTGGACAAAACCAGCCAGGCTGTAGCGCAATTGGAACAGGCCGCCGATAAGGCGCAGAAAACCTCGGGAAACGCTCAGCAAAACGCCACCGAAATCAGGGAAGCTGTGATTAGCTTTGAGCGTTTTCAGGGGAACATGGAGAACACCGCGTCAGGCACGCGCGACCTTGCAAAGGCTGCGGAAACCATTACCGCCATTACTAAAACCATCCGCGATATCTCAGCTCAAACCAACCTGTTGGCACTGAATGCCGCCATCGAGGCGGCGCGCGCCGGAGAACAGGGCAGGGGCTTTGCTGTAGTAGCCGACGAGGTGCGTGCGCTGGCGAAAAGAACGGAGGATGCCACTGGAGAAATTTCCACCTCTGTTGACACCATTTCCAATAGCGTAAAACGCACGGTCGGATTATTGGAAACTTCCGTTACAGAAGCGCGTAAAAACATTACGCGACTGAAAAATGTCGCGGATGAAACGGCTTCCAGCAGCACTCAAACCAACCACATGAGCAGCACCATGATTGAAGTGGTGAATCTCATTAGCGCACAGGAGAAGGCGCTTAATGGCATCAACGCTTCGATCAGCGGCCTGCTTGAATTAAGCAGGGAAACCAACGATCAAACCGACATATTGAATGATCTTGCGCACACATTGAATGGCTCGGCGAACGGCTTGAACAATGTGGTTGACAGGTTCAAGCTGTAACGCACAGCCGCGCTACAGATGCATATTGCATAACATCAAACAGCAATACCAAATATTGATTTTCGCCATTTTGCAAGACACAACTTCCATAGGAGGAAGAAACCGTGAAACACAGCAACACCAAGAGCAGGAAACATATCGGGGCCGTCGTTGCGGCTCTGCTCGGCGTATCAACCGTCTTTTATTCGCCCTTCGGTGGGACTCGGGAAGCGGATCCTTATCTGCGTCCGGATGTCGCGCCCGCCCCAGCAGATAACCAGTTGACGCCTGACCGTGCCGAACTCGGCAAGATACTGTTTTTTGATCCCCGTTTGTCAGGGTCCAACTGGATAAGCTGCACCACATGCCATAACCCGGCGCTTGGTTGGTCGGATGGATTGCCCACGGCAATTGGTGTGGGCATGAAGACACTCCACAGGGCAACGCCCACGATCCTGAATGCCGTTTACAACAGGATCCAGATGTGGGACGGCCGCGCACCGAACCTGGAAGAGCAGGCGACCGGCCCTATCGTCTCACCGGATGAAATGAACCAGAATCTGGATGATCTGGTCAAGGAGCTGTCCGCCATCCCTGGTTACAAGGAGTTGTTTGAAAAGAGCTATCCCGGCGAAGGTATCAGCAAGCAAACCATTTCCAAGGCCATTGCCAGCTTCGAAAGAACGGTGGTATCGACTGAATCTCCGTTTGACAAGTGGCGCAAGGGGGACAAGAAGGCTGTGAGCGAATCAGTAAAGCGCGGCTTTACCTTATTCGAAGGCAAGGCCAATTGCGCAGCCTGTCATCAAGGATTTAATTTTGTTGATAATGGCTTCCATAATATTGGCCTGAAGAAGAGCGGTGATGCCGAAGACGAAGGAAGATTCGCGCACAAGAAAGTTAAGGTTCTGAAAGGCGCGTTCAAAACCCCCACACTGCGCGACATCGCCCTCACTGCGCCCTATATGCACAATGGCGCATACAAGACATTGGACGAAGTCGTGGAACATTACAACGGTGGCGGAGAGAACCAGGAAAATCCCGATCCCAATCTAAAGCCGCTTAACTTGACGGGCCAGGAAAAAGCAGATCTGGTAGCCTTCCTGAACAGCCTCACAGGAAAGCGCACGATCATGACCGTCCCCCAGTTGCCGAATTAAAGGAGATTACTTAAATGTTTACATTCAGCATGAAAAAAGTCGGAATCATACTGTTTGCCGCCTGGTTGCCGGCAACTCAGGCTGCGGAAATTGAGCTGGGACAACAGAACAAGTCTTTCGTTGTGAATGGTCAAAAGGTCGAGCAAATGAAAATAAAGGTCGGAGATACGATTCGCTTCAAGAATCATGACCCTTTTTTTCATAATATATTTTCGCTATCAGACCTTAAAACATTCGATCTCGGCTCCTTCCCCAAAGGAGATTCACGCACCGTGACCTTTGACAAAAAAGGAGCTGTAGACATCGAATGCGCTATTCATCCGCAGATGCAACTGAAGCTCGAGGTTGAATAATGAGGCGTATTAGCAGGCAGATGCTGGTGGGGGTAATGCTCGTCATGGGCGTCAGTGGCGCATCGGCCACTGACGCACCCGAAGACGTACAAAGCGAACACGCCAGGCCCGTCATCCGCGGAGGCATCGTTTATAAGTCGTATTGCATTCTTTGTCATGGAGCAATGGCTAACGGTGATACCAAAGCCGCAAAACTCTATAACGTTGCCACGCTGTCCATTAAACCCATGTCTACGGAATACTATGAAAAAATCATCCGTGGAGGCGGACCCGCTGTTGGTAAGGCACCTTATATGCCACCCTGGCAAGACGAGTTGTCGAATGAGCAGATAAAAGACGTGGTCGCTTACCTGGGCGTGGTAAGTAATGCCGTCGGACGCGGTGAGGTGGTGTTCAAGACCAATTGCGTACTCTGCCACGGCGTCAAAGGGGACGGCAAGGGCCGGGCATCGGTTTTATTCGATCCACCTCCGGCCAATCTGACCAGAAGTGACAAGAACGACGAATACAAAACGATGATCATCACCATGGGTGGTGCGGCAATGGGCCGTTCACCGGTGATGCCGGTGTGGGGAGAGCAATTATCCACGCAGGAGATTAATGATGTGGTGGCTTATCTTAGGACGATTCTTGTGAAATAGGGATCCCGCTTAAAAATATAGATCAGGGTGTCTTTGGCCATCCTGATCTATATGGAAAACTATTCCAGACTCAGCGTTATACCGGATGATGCTGAGGCCGCACCCTTGGCCTTTTCTCCTTCCTCGCTCTCCAGACTCAATGCGTCTCCCTCAGCTTGCTTGCCCGGATTCTTTTCTTCCAGACTAATTCGAAGACGCAGGTTGTTTTGCGAATCAGCATTGCGCAGCGCTTCTTCGAGTGTAATGCGGCCTTCCTTGTAAAGGTGGTATAGCGCGGCATCGAAGGTTCGCATACCGACATTTTCTGACTTGGTCATCACCTCCTTGATCTTGTGCATCTCGCCTTTGAGAATCAGGTCGCAGATCAGGGGTGTTCCCAGGAGTATTTCGATGGCGACGGTACGCTTGCCATCCACGGTGGGGATAAGGCGCTGTGAAATAATGGCGCGGACGTTGAGTGACAAGTCCATCAGCAACTGGTGACGTCGTTCCTCAGGGAAAAAATTAATGATACGATCCAACGCCTGATTGGCATTGTTGGCATGCAGGGTTGAAATGGCCAGATGACCCGTCTCGGCGAAGGCGATGGCGTGCTCCAT